>VXRI01000200.1 GCA_009838595.1 Chloroflexota bacterium
AGTCAGACTTTCTATTGCTCAATTCACCCTCTGATTCCAACTAGCACCAATGGTTGGTAATAGAGGCTTGATTATTGACCATTGCTCTGTTGTAAGATCCATAGTTACTCCTACATCTGAGTTTGCAACTATGTATCGTACCAAACATCAACTATTTATGAGATGTCCTCTAGTAGGATATGGTCTGAACGCTGCGTTCCCCATTCCGAGTCATCTTTAGCGAAGCGCGTATTGAGCAAAGTGCGAGCGCAAACACTGCGCTGCGCCCGACGACATCCAAGCGGGCATGGTTTGACACATTGTGCCGCGCTTCATATACTGACACTAGTGCAATAAACTGGCAAGTATTGCGTGCAACGCCGTTTGGGAAAGCACCTTACACGGACTGAATTACCGATTGTTCGCAGGCGACAGCGCGGCAGAATTATTGCCAGACTCTGCGTAGATTTGCACCAAGCATCATACAAATTCATTCGCAACCATTACAGGTACAGGCAGGAGGAATGACGATGGCAAACAGAGACGATATTGCGTTGATGGCGCACCTGATGCGGCGCGCGGGTTTCGGAGCGACGCGAGACGAATTGGAGCGATATGTCGCGCAGGGTTACGAGGCGACTGTCGAAGAACTTCTCCACCCCGAAGCGCAGGAGCCTGTCGATAGGTACGAACTGCTGCGTTATCACCCGTGGTCGTGGAAGCCGGGCACAATTCAGGGCACCGGACACGCCACTTGGCTCTACCATATGGTCAACACTAAGGCGCCGCTGCAGGAAAAAATGTCCGTCTTCTGGCACGGCATCTTCGCCACCGGCGTGTCGAAGGTTGACCACTGGGACGAAATCCTGGACATGGTTGACATGCTGCGCGATAAGGGCTTGGGCAGCTTTAAGCAAATCCTCATGGAAGTCGCGCAGAATCCCGCAATGATTTATTGGCTGGACAACAATGAGAACCACGCGGACGCCCCCAATGAGAACTGGGGACGCGAACTGCTCGAGCTGTTCAGCATGGGGCAGGGCAACTACACCGAGCAAGATGTGTTCGAGTGCTCGCGCGCGTTCACCGGCTGGACGATTACGCCTAAGTTGCCGCGCTTCCCAATGGGTCGCTTCGACTGGGACTTCGAGTATCGCGAAGACGACCACGACGAGGGCGAGAAGACCTTCCTTGGCTATACCGGCAACTTCAACGGCGAGGACATCATCGACATCATCATCCAGCAGCCGGCAACTTCGCGCTTCATCGCGCGCCACCTGTACAACTTCTTCGTGGCGGATGAGGCGCAAGTCCCCGCATGGCAGAATGTCGCTCCGGGCGACCCTGACGCCATTCACCTGCTTGCGGACACATTCGTCGAATCCAACGGCGACATCACATCCGTGCTGCGCGTGCTGTTCAATTCCGACTTCTTCAAGGAAGCGCGCTTTACCCGCATCAAGAGCCCTGTCGAGGTCGTGGTCAACACGCTGCGCTTCGTGGGTGGTCACGAATTTCCCGCGCCCGGCATCGGCAATCTCGGCAGGCAAATGGGCTATATGGGGCAGGAAGTGCTGAATCCGCCGAGCGTTGAGGGTTGGCATACGGGCAGAGAGTGGATTAACAGCGGCTCGCTAATGCGCCGCATCAACTTCGTTGCAGACCTTGTGGGAGACACATCGCTGCCCGGCGTGCAGGCAATCGTAGGCAGGCTGCAAGACGCAGGCGACTTGGACTCCGCCGACTTTGTGGACACCTGCCTAGATCTGATGGGACCGCTAGACCTCGCGCCCGCGACGCGGCAGGAGCTCATCGACCATGCGGACATCGACGGCGTCCTGAAGTGGGGCAGCCACGAGGACGCCGAGTTCTCCTCCATGCGCGTCAGCGAGATGCTGCAGCTAATCGTTTCGCTCAGGGACTACCAGTACGCATAGGCGTCAGCAAGCAACACCTCGCGCGCAGAAAATATGAAACACACTGCATAAATTATAGGAGCAACAGAAATGACCACAGCGCAGAAGGACCCGGTCGTTGTTGTCGTGCAGCTTTCGGGCGGGAACGACTACTTGAACACGGTGATTCCGTATAACAACGAGACTTACTACGACAATCGCCCCACGGTCGGCATTCCGCAAGAGCAGGTGCTGCACCTCGACGACGAGGTAGGCTTGCATCCGCAGATGGGCGCGATACGCGACCTGTACAACAATGGCAATGTCGCCATCGTGCACGGCGTCGGCTACGAAAACTCGCCGCGCTCTCACTTCCGCTCAATGGACATCTGGCACACCTGCGAGCCGGACGATGTGGGCACTGAAGGCTGGCTCGGCAAGGTAATCCGCAACATCGACCCGAACAAAGAGAATGTCGTAACCGGCGTCAGCTTCGGTCCGAGCATGTTCCGAGCGATGGCGGTGCCCGGCGTTCCTGTCGCGTGCGTCGAAGACCTGAACAATTACGGCTTGATGCCCGGCATCAGCGCCGAAGAGCAACGGCAGAAGATTCTTAACAGGTTCTCGCGCCTCTACGGACAGGCAGTCGGCAGAGGTCCTGTGATGGAGTTCCTCGGGCAGACCGGGCTTGACGCACTGCAGGGCGCGGACATCCTGAAAGTCGCGCCGGAACGCTATTCGTCCGACATCGAGTATGCCGACACCACGCTCGCTAAAAAACTCAAGGGCATCGCGCAGGTGCACATGGCAGGACTAGGCTCGCGCGTGTTCTACTGCGACCATGGCAGTTTCGACTCGCATGCTGGTCAGCCCAACATGCTCGCTGGTCTATGGGACGATCTGTCCACCGCCATCAACGACTTCTTCGACGACCTGCGCGCGCACGACGCATCCGACAATGTGGTGATGATGTTGTTCTCCGAGTTCGGACGGCGCACGCACGACAACGGCTCCGGCACCGACCACGGCGCGGCAGGCGCGGTCATGGTCATCGGTGACAATGTGAAGGGCGGGCAGTACGGCGAGTATCCTTCGCTCCGCGCCGAAGACCTCGAACAGGGCGATGTAGTGCCCAATGTCGATTTTCGCAGCGTCTATTCCACTCTCGTCGAAGACTGGATGAAGATGGACTCCACCGAAATCGTAGGCGGCGGCTTCGAGAAGCTCGACTTCATCGCAAATTAGTTTGTCAGTCGTTCAGTAGGTCAGGTGTCAATCCGTGGTTGGCAGTGTTTCGCTAGATGCCGGTTCGGCTGGCTCGCCATGGATGATATTGTATGCAAAACATGTTCGTTCGACCCGCCGACCCGCTGAATAGCTGAAAGACTGATACACTGACAGACTAGGAGTTAGAAATATGCTAACAACAGTAGCGAAAGGGCGCACATACGACTTCAGCCACGCAGTCGGCGGGCTGTATATGCCGCAGCCAATCGGCGTCGTCGCCGGCGAGGGTGATACCGTCTATGTGCTGAGCCGCCAGTATGAGCAAATTCTGGATGTGCCGTGGAACAAGGCAGCCACCGCCGCACAGGTGAACCTCTTCACAGTGCCGGAGACGGCGGGCGACGAAGAGTTTCTTGGTCGTTTCAGCAAGTACGGCGATGGCGATGGCGAGCTAATCTGGCCCAGCGGAATTGCCAAGGACTCCGAGGAAAACTTGTACATCACCGACGAGTGGATGAATCGCGTATCCGTCTTCAACAGGGACGGCGAGTTGTTGCGTGTTTGGGGATCGGAAGGCAGCGGCGCCGGCGAGTTGAACAAACCGTCCGGCATCGCGCTTAACTCTAACGAAGACGCTTATGTCGTGGACAGCCTGAATCACCGCGTGCAGAAGTTCACGAAGTACGGCGAATATATTTCACAGTTCGGCAGTTTCGGCGATGACGATGGCGAATTGAACGCGCCGTGGGGCATCACCTGCGACGCTGACGACAACGTGTACGTCGCCGACCACAAGAACCACCGCGTGCAGAAGTTCGACTCCGACGGCGGTTACATTTCGTCGTTCGGCAGCTACGGCAAGGGCAGGGGGCAGCTCAACCGCCCGAGCGATGTCGCGGTAGATCCGGACGGCGATGTGTATGTGTGCGACTGGGGCAACGACCGCGTGCAGGTTTATGCCGCGGACGGCAGTTTCATCGCGAGCCTGCTCGGAGACGCGCAGCAGCTCGCCAAATGGCATCAGGAACAGGTGGACGCTAACATCGATGTGATAAAGGCGCGCCGCCGCGTCTATACGCTTGAACCGGAGTGGCGTTTCGCAATGCCCACCGGCATCGCTTTCGATAAAGGGAAGTCGCGCCTGATGGTCACCGACACCCAGCGTGGCCGCATCCAAATATACAGCAAGCTCAGCGGCTACATGGAAGCGCAGTTCAACCTATAGCCTATCAAGTAGCAGCGCTAATCGTACCCATACATAGCGCAGTAAGCGCCACCTGTTGAGACTGGCATAATTCCGTGATGCCTGAAACAGAATGATGCTTACTGCGCGCCGTTTTTCAGGGACGACTAGTGAGCACAATTTAAGGATTGCCGTTATGAAATCCACCGTCATACCCGGCATGCGCTATCGAGATGCCTACGCAGCCATCGACTGGCTCTGCGATGTGCTCGGATTCGAGCGTAAACTCGTCGTGCCGGACGGTGAAGGCGGCGTGGCGCATGCGGAACTTACGCTTGGCGGCGGCATGATAATGCTCGGCTCACACCGTGAAGGCGTGAATGACGCACTCGCAGCGCCCACCACAACCGGCACACTGACGCAGAACGCCTACATCGTAGTAAGCGACATCGATAGCGCATACGATCGCGCGCAATCCGCCGGCGCAAACATCGTCCAGGAACTGCAAGAGCAGTCATACGGCGGCAGCCTATTCTCCCTCCGCGACCCGGAGTGCCGGATATGGCATGTGGGATCGTACAATCCATGGGCAGAGCAAGAAGACAGCCCTTGTTGATTATTTGCGGGCGATTGTCGCCAGCCGGCCGCCAATTAACCGCTAAACGATTGGTCTTTGCCCATTATCATTTGGACAGCGCAGGCAAACCGCGATATTTCCTCGATAAACTGGAGTAGTGCAATCTCTGAGAACTCAGCGTAATACTCCACAAACTGCCTGACGCCAGCATGCTCCATGACTTGCAGCCCACAATCCGAAAATCGGCGACTAGCCGGTTGTGCCATCGCTTGAAGCGGCGTTCGGCTCTACATTTTCCTGAGCCGTTCGTATCCACTGCCTGTCTCTGCTCTTGTTCTTGCGACCTCTCATTCGAGACCTGAGTACTATTTTGTTGAACACTTCGTATGCCTCCTGTCTGCATCCCATTTTCTTCAGCAGCAGTGCATATCGACAGCTTGCCTCCTCACCAGGATAGTAATTCGCTACTTCCTTGTATTCCTTCAGGGCGTTCTTGTCTTCACCCGTAATTTCCAGAGTGCGGGCAAACAACAGATGTCCCTCCGCATGTCTGAACTCAGGGTGAACCTCGCGCAGTCTGACGAAAGTGTTCTTGGCGTCAGAGTATCGTCCATCGAGATAGTTCGCATTAGCCAACTCAAGCATCAAGTGAGGGTCGTCCTCGTAGATGCCTTTCAAGCAGCCGGTGTAGAGTTCGATAGCTTCCTGATACTCTCCGACATTCACGCACTCTCGCGCCAGCAACTGTCTGTTCTCCACGCTGTCTAGGAGGGCGAGGCGCTCCCTGAGTTTCGTCATGTTGTCAGACTGCGCGATCATTCCCGCAATTTGTGATGATGCCCTGCGCCCCTTTGGGCTGTATCGAATTTCCGGCAGGACTTCCACCAAGACATAAATCAAACTCCCAACGACAGGGG
>VXRI01000193.1 GCA_009838595.1 Chloroflexota bacterium
TACCCTTTGCCGGCTCTGCCCCACAAATAAACCCGCAGGCATCGGTGACAATTCCCCTGTTTGCGACAAACGCCACTGCGTTGACCATCAAAAGCGAGTTCTACGCGCCCCTAGACTTAATCTCCAACTGGAAGAACGCAGGGCTGGAAGCCGTAGAGCAGAATGCGCCCATGAAGATGCTTGCGGCAATGGGAGGATACACGCTTAAAGGCAAACAGCACCATATAGCCCTCACTTTGCTTGGGGAAGAAGTCGAAGATGGCAGCGACGACGAACTGTTATGGAGCATGGAGTTAGAGTACGAAATCTTGAAGGAAGAAGACGGAACGGTCTCTCCGATGCCGCGCGAAATAACACGGCAGACACGGAAAATCGGAGAATTTCTCGATTCGCAAGTCTTTAAGAACATCACACATCCATCCACTCTTCACTCGGTCGCGTGCTACGACTACGACCTAGATACGATAGAACCGATTATCGCATTGCCAATCAGGCACGATGGCAGGGAAGATCTGCCGTTCACGGAAATCGTCGGCGTCCGAGCAATCAAACGCTTTGGTCCGTTCGTCGAATATACCGTTACTATCGACATGAAAAGCGATACCCATTTCGTACTGGCCGTGATTTTCCAGTCAGATCGGCCGATAACATCCAAAACTTCCGCATATATTCTAAAGAGAAGCAACGCACTAGAGGAAATGTTCACCATAAAGGCTTGATGAGGCTCGATGCGTAAAGGCGCTTGCGCTTTCATCAAGGCGAGCGGCATCTAGGAGGGGATACGAACCAATGCCAACTTACGAAAATCACATCAGCATAGATAAGGGCGATATGGTGCGCCCGCCTACCGGCAGGCCCGTGGTGTATGGTACGCAGGGCGTCATTTCCAGCGGGCATTACCTCACTTCTATGGCGGGCATGCGAATGCTGCTCAACGGCGGCAACGCGTTCGATGCGGTGGTCGCGGCGACTTTCGCGGCGGGCGTAACCGAGCCGCTCGCCAACTATTCGCTGCTCGCGGAAGGCGTCTTTATGATGTACGACTCGCGCAGCGGCGACCTGCTCTCGCTCAGTGGTCAGGGCAACGCGCCGGGCAAGGCGAGCGTTGACTTCTACAAGTCGCGCGGCTTCGATGAGATACCGACCGGACCGGGATCGGACGCGCCGATGTCCTTCACCACACCCGGCATCATCGCGGCGCTCACATCCATGCTGGAACGCTACGGTACGAAGACACTTGGCGAAGTGCTTTCGCCCGCGATTCACCACGCCGAGTTCGGCTTCCCCAACTATGAATATATGCTGCAGCGCCTAGACAGCCCGGGGACTCGACAGCAGTTCGAGCTGTTCCCGCCCGGCGGCACAAACATATTCTTCGACAAGGGCGAAGTGCCAGAGCCTGGTTCGCTGCTGGTGCAGAAGAACCTCGCCGACATGCTGAAGCGCATGGTCGCCGCAGAGAACGCCTCCACCGGCAACCGCATCGACGGCATCCGCGCAGGCAACGACGCCTTCTACAAGGGCGACATCGCCAAGAGCATCGCAGACTACTCGCGGCAGGTCGGCGGCATTCTCGACGCGGACGACCTCGCCAACTACGAAGCGGAGTACAGCGAGCCAATCAAGGGCACATTCCAAGGGCACGAGATTAGCAGCCACTCGACTTGGACGCAGGGCATAATGGCGCTGCAAATCTTGAACATTCTGGAGCGCTTCGACTTGCGCGCGATGGGACATAACTCGCCGCAATATACGCACACAGTACTCGAGGCATGCAAACTCGCCTTCGCCGACCGCGAGGCGTATTACGGCGATCCCAACTACGCCACAGTGCCGATAGACGGTCTAATATCCAAAGAGTACGCGGCGGAGCGAGCGCAGCAGATTGACCCGTCGCGCGCCTGCCCAACACTGCCCGCGCCGGGGAATCCGTGGGCGTACAGCGCCGTTACCAAGCCCGCCAACGGCACGATCGAAATGCCCGTCGGCGCGGCAGTCGGCGAGTCCGGCAACAGCAGCGGCACGACGCACATCGCCTGCATCGACCGTGACGGCAACTTGGTTTGCGCCACGCCGAGCGGCGGCTCGTTCAGCAAGGGCGTGTTCTTCCCGGAACAGGGCGCCGCTATCAGCACGCGCATCGAGATGTTCAACTTCATCGACGGGCATCCGAACAGACTGGAGCCGGGCAAGCGTCCGCGCACCACTCTCATCAACTACATTGTGTCGAAAGACGGCACTCCGGTGATGACGGTCGGCTGCCCGGGCGGCGACCATCAGGCGCAGGCGAATGTGCAGCTTATGCTGAACACGCTGCTGTTCGGCATGAACGCGCAGGAAGCGGTGGAGGCGCCGCGCTTCGCCACCGAGAGTGTGCCGGATTCGTTCTACCCGCATGTATATTACCCGAACCGCGTGTCGCTCGAAGAGGGCTACCCGGCGGAGAACTGGGACGCTCTGCGCGCGCTAGGACACGGCGACCTGGTACAAGCCGCAACCTGCGGCATGGGCGCAACCGTAACCACGCGCGATCCGGACACGGGCGTCCTGAGCGCCGGCGGAGACCCGCGCCGCGCCTGCTACGCCATCGGCTGGTAGAAAATCCACACAGGTCAAAGCACGAAATAGGGCTAGGATTGCGAGGGGTGAAACTCATTTCCCTGCATCCTAGCCGTTTCGTATCCAGCGCGGCGCAATGGGTTCTGCTGCAAAGGATCGCGCAATGCGCGCGGAGAAAAGTATGGACGAATTCATGAAGGCGGCGCTGAAGCAGGCAAGGATCGGCGCGGAGGAAGGCGGCGTTCCCATCGGCGCGGCGCTGGTTCGTGATGGCGAGATTGTGGCAACAGGACGAAACCGCCGTCGCCAAGACGACTCCATTGTTATGCATGCGGAAATGAACTGCATCCACAACGCCGGCAAGTCCATGAACTTTGACGAATTCGCCGGAACGACATTGTACTCCACGCTGATGCCGTGCTACATGTGCGCTGGCGCGGTATTGCAATTCGGCATACGCAAGGTAGTCGTCGGCGAAGCGCAGAGCGCAAACGAAGGCTACGACATTATGCTCCGGCATGGCATAGAAGTGATCGACTTAGACCTGGACGAGGCGAAGGAACTGCTCGCCGAGTACTTTCGCGCCAATCCGGGGAATTGGACTAGCCATGCGGCGGGGTAGGCTTATAAGTATGGGTTGGTATGGGTTGATGCGTCTTGATATGGCTAATATGGGTATTGTGGTATCTTGCGTTCTCTCTTCCCATTCCTAACCTTCCCTAACTTTCCCCATCAAAGAACGGACTTAAATTGAAGTCGTCCCGATAGTTGCTATGCCGACAATATGCGGCACGCCTAAACCTCATTATCCGAACCCCATTATGCGATTTATTGACTTCGCGGCGGCGAGTGGGAGCGCGATACGAATACAACAACGATAAGGGCGACTAACAAGTGGCTAGGACTCATTGCCGCGGCGCTGGGGATGTTCCTGTCTTCGCTGGACCTTGCCGTCAATGTCGCGCTGCCGGACATCACATCCAACCTCGGCACGGACTTGCGCACTGTGCAGTGGGTTATCGTGCTGTATGTAGGGGGCAGTGTTAGCCTGCAGCTCGGACTGGGCAGCGCGGCGGACGCCTACGGGCTGCGGCGGTTCTACATCATCGGGCTGGCGGCATACGCGCTGGCGGTGCTGCTCATTGGACTTGCGCCGAACCTGTCCACCGTGCTGGGTCTGCGCGTCATGCAAGCGGTGGGCGCTGCGCTGATTTCGGCGTCCGCCCCCGCGCTCATCACAGCGATATTCCCGTCCGAGCAGCGCGGCAGAGCCCTCGGGCTGATGTCCGCGATTTCCACGCTGGGCATGATTTCGGCGACGCTGGGCGGCGGCGTACTTGTGGAAACATTCGGCTGGCGCTCCATATTCCTTGCGCGCGTACCGCTCACGCTGCTTACGGTGGCGCTCGCGCTCATCATACTATCCGAGCGCAAATCCGGGGAACGACCACAATTCGACCTGCGCGGCGGATTACTCGCGATGCTTGGGCTGGCGTGTCTCGTGCTGTTCCTGACATTCGGCGGCAGAATCGGCTGGCTCTCCCCGCTTACGCTGGCTTTGGGCATCGGCGCGGCGGTAACGCTCACCGTATTGCTGAGATTAGAGCGCGGCGTTCAGAATCCGGTATTCGACCCGAAAATGCTGACCAATCCGCTGCTGCTGCCGGTTATCATAGCGGCGTTACTGCTGTTCATGACGATATTCCTGAACCTATTCATCCTGCCGTTCTACGTCTCCGATGTGCTCAAGGCGGACGCTAAGGCAATGGGATTCCTATTGATGCTCGCCACCGCTTTCGCAGGCGTCGCCGCGCCCATAGGCGGCTGGCTGTCGGTCAGGTTGCCCCCCGCTTATATAACAACGGGAGCGCAGATACTTTCAACCGTCGTTCTGTTCTGGTTCAGCGCTCTCACAGCCGGTTCGAGCTTGAACGATGTGGCGGTGCGAATGGCGATCGGCGGCATCGGCATGGGGGTGTTTCAGGCGACTAACGCCACTCTAATCATGGGCGCTGTGCCAAGCGACAGGCTAGGCACCGGCGGCGCGCTCATATCATTATCCATGAGCATGGGCATTGTTACCAGCGTTGCGCTGCTGGGCGGCATGTTCGACGGCAGGCTCGCCATGTACGAAGCCACTACGTCGGACGCGTCACAGGCATTCGTAATGGCATTCCGCGACACCTATATCGTCGCCGGGGTCATAACCGCGCTTGCAGTCGCCGTGTCGTTGAGTTACTGGCCTCAGGTATTGCGGTGGCGGATGCGGTTAAGAGTTTGAGCGGCGAGACGATGGACTGCCCTTGGGTGAATTCGCGCCCGGCGGCTTGCCCGAAGTCTCAGCCTTAGCCGGTGCGTTCTTAGGAGCAGTTCCCTTCTTGATGACTCTACTGCGTGTTTCCTTGAGCGACATGTCAACTCCCTTCTGTGTCTTGATTTCCTGAGTCGTTGAACTATGACATATAATAGACTTTAGATGCTAACCATCCTCTTTCATACTGTATTCGTGGTAATTTTTTTTGATTGAAGTACGTATATATATAACGGTTTGTACATCTTTCGATACTATGAATTCGTGAGTTTCCGGATGCGATTCGCCTGGTTCTACGATTAGCTCACTTGGTTCCCAAGTTCGGTCGAATCTTTCAAGGGTTGGCCACTGAATATCCTCGTACTCTCCGTTAACAAATACTTGAGCGTACAGATGCTCAACGTTCTCGTCTGTTTCTGGCGCTATCTTTTGCAATAGGAAGAACCCCTCACGAAGCTCTACCTGAACTTTGGAACTGTTGCGTAAAGTCGCGGTTACATCAATATGCACATAGCTGTCACCGATGTACCTATGGGAAACTTTATGGGAGATGGTCAGATGAGGCTCGAAGGTTCTGAATACCTGCAACCTCTGATATGCGAAAACGCCGCCTACGCATACTGCTACGAGGATGCCTATTGTTTGAATAATCCTAGCGGCGTCTGCTACATCGGCAATTATGAATTGAATTGTTCCTAACGCGACGACAATGAACAAGGCGGTAAAGCCCATAACCCATGCCAAGAGCCTCCAAAAGTCCTTTTGCATATCCTAGCCTAACTCCTACAACACGCCCGTCTCCCTCAGCCGCGCTATCAGATATTCCTGCGGCCGGTCGCCCTTCGTCCAGTTGCAATGCGTGCACAGCAGTTGCAAATTATCGATATGGTCAGTCCCGCC
>VXRI01000109.1 GCA_009838595.1 Chloroflexota bacterium
TGAACTTTAGCCTGCTTCTCTGCGTAACCATGCTTGCAGACTCCTTTCATGAGACACTCTCTGCCCAGACCACCGTGATAATTCAGATTCTACACTACCCTGCGTTTCGGCATGGATTCTTAATGTATTCATAAGACGATTTCACAGATGCAATTTATTCTTGTCATTTCGCCTTCCTCTGTCATTTCGAGCAAAGCGAGAAATCTAAAGTCGGAAACAGGTTCATAGGCGACGATTTCAGATTCCTCACTGCGTTCGGCATGACAAAACAGCGAGGAATGACAACATTAGGGATTTATGAAATCGTCTAGGGTTCCTAAATGAGTTTCGGCATGACAGGGCGAAGCCTAATATCGAAGGACAGAATGGGGATGGACTGGTATGGGCAGGATGAGTCCCGTCCCTTCCGTGGGGGATGGCTAGGATGCGGGCAAGTACAGCCCGTGCTCGTGGATATACTGCTCTACATACGCGGGCACGCGGTAACGGATGGAGCGGCCTTCTGCGACGCGCCGGCGTATGTCCGTGCCGCTGATGTCCACTAGCGCGCTGTCTAGCAGGCTGATGCGGCTGGACGAGCCCGGTATCGCCGCGTGCAGCACGCTCAGGTTTACGGTCGCTGCGGGGCGTGCCATGCCTACCACGCTCGACAGCTCGAACAGCGCGCGCGGCTGATGCCAACGGTCTATCTCGCGCAACGCGTCAACGCCTAGAATCACGATGAACTCGGCGCCGGCGTACTTCGAATGCTCTCGCAGCTCGCCGAGCGTGTCCACGGTGTAACTGGGCCCGCTGCGTCTGATTTCTATGTCGGACACGGAGAAGCGCGGGTTATCCGCAACCGCCAGACGCGCCATAGCGAGACGGTGATGCGTATCCGTAATCCGCCGGTAAGACTTGAACCACGGCTGCCCGGCGGGTATGAAAAGCACCTCGTCGAGTTCCAGCGCAGCGCGCGCGTCCTCGGCGATGATAAGATGCCCCATATGTATCGGGTCGAATGTGCCGCCGAACACGCCAATTCGCACGCTCCGCTCCTACTCCCATTCCCATTCCACTTCGCCAAAGCGCACCGTGTCGCCCGGCAGCACGCCCGCATCTTCGAGCGCGCGAACCACGCCGGCGCGCTGCAAGTAACCGAGGAATTGCATGCGCGCGTTCCAGTCTTCTTCGTTCAGCAGCGCCGCTATCCGCACGGCACGGCGAGATTGCACCACGAACACATCGCCGCGCTTGCGAACGAGCGTCGTCTCCCTGCGCGGCTTTGGACGCAGCACGGGCAGATCCGTATAGTCTCGCGCGCCGTACGGTTCGATGCCAATAGTTTCGCCAATAGTTTCTATACCATCAAGCGTGGGAACATCGCCAACCGCAATGTCCGCGTCATCAACAGATTCGAGCGCTATCAGCACGCTGTCGAGCAGCCCATCGACCCCGCTGCCTGTAGCCGCCGATACGAAGTGCAGCGTACCTTCGCCCTGAGGCGTATCGTCGCGGCGGCCGCGCAGCCTGCCACGCGATTCTGCGCCCGGCGCGGCGGCAGTGTGCAGATTGAATTCGTCCGCGAACATCTCCTCTAATATCGACGCAATCTCCGCCACTTCCGTGATGTCCGTCTTGTTTATGGCGATGACCTGAGGCTTGGATGCGAGCGTGTCGTTGAACATACGCAACTCGTCGTTAATCTGCCGGTAGTCGCGCAGTGGGTCTTCCGCGCTGCCGTCTATCATATGCACCAGCACGCGCGTGCGCTCAACATGCCGCAGGAAATCATGCCCTAAGCCGATGCCCTCATGCGCGCCTTCGATGATGCCGGGGATGTCCACCATCACGAATGTCTGCCGACGATGCTCGACCACGCCCAGCACGGGTTCGAGAGTGGTGAACGGGTAGTTCGCCACTTTGGGACGCGCCGCGCTGACCACGGACAGCAGGCTGGACTTGCCCGCGTTCGGCAGCCCGATGACGCCCACATCGGCAAGCAGTTTCAGTTCGAGCCGCAGATGCAGCGACTCGCCCGGCTCGCCCTGTTCCGCGAGCAGCGGATACTGGTTCGTGGGGGATGCGAAGTATGCATTGCCACGACCGCCGCCGCCGCCATGCGCGAGCTCGACTGTCTGACCAGAGGTCGTCAGGTCGGCGAGCAGACGCGGGGGGGTGGAAGATGCATCCCATACTTGAGTCCCGACGGGCATTAGTATGATGACATCCTCGCCGTCTGCGCCATGCTTGAGCGCGGAGGCGCCGTTGCCGCCATTGCCGCCGGCGAAGCGACGCTGATAGCGAAATGCGAGCAAAGTGTTGATGTTCTCTTCGCAGAGCGCGATGACATTACCGCCTCGGCCGCCGTCGCCGCCGTCTGGTCCACCGCGAGGAACGAACTTTTCGCGGCGTCCGCTAATGTTACCATCGCCACCGTTACCGCTTCTTATGTGGATAAATACCTGATCGATCATGTTCTTTCAGAGTCAGTCATCGTAATAGTAATGGCGTTTACACTGTGGACAGGTGCCGGTGAGACTGGGGGCGTTACTATATTATTTCGTGTGGCTGGCTATGATACGCAATAAACCGCGAGTCCGGACATGTCCGTTACTTTGCCATTCTAGCACAGCGGTATGTGTATATTATGCGGGAAGCCGTGCATAAATCGCGGCGAGATGTGGATTAGACTTTTATTGAATAAGTTTAACCATTGGGCAGATACACTTGTACACATGTCGAGCGACTTATCAACGAATATCGTGGACTTATCCACAAGTTAGGGTGGTTGGATGGTTATTCTTTGTTCATCCCCAGTCGAAAACAATTTCCAGCATAAGTCTTGTACTCCATACCGAAAGTCTGTGCATGTGAGGGCGTTTAGCAGTATGTACAGGATGGAGTATAGCTCTGTTTAGTTTCAGATATTGACATTCCGGAACGCGCCTACACTTAGTCATCCTGAAACGCAGCTAGGAATGACAGGTAGAAATATCTGGGGCTGTGCAAACATGGCAGCGTGGTAGGATTGCGGCTCCATCCTGTTTATCGATGTCAGTTCCGGTGTAGGGTATAGGTGCTACGCCGCGGCTAGAGATTCGCGGACTTCTAGGATGGAGCGGCGGAGGTTGGAGTTGATGTTTTGCTCGCGTTCGATGGTCTTGCAGCCGTGCAGGACGGTCGAGTGGTCTTTGCGTCCTAGCGCGCGCGCGATCGCGGTCGCGCCCATGTCGGCGTCCTCGCGCAGGATGTACATCGCCACCTGCCGTGCCAGCGCCGTCTTTTTGTCGCGCTTGGGCCCGCGCAGCGTGTCAGTGTCCACGCCGAAATGCTTCGAGACCGCGTCGATGACCTCGCGCTCGGATGGCTGCCGACGCTTGTTCGCTTCCTGCGTGTCCGCGATAATCTGCCGAGCTAATTCCACATCCAACGGTCGCTGCATCAGGTCCGAATACGCGACAACGCGGTTCAGGCTGCCCTCGAGCTCGCGGATGTTGCTGTAAATGCGCGCGCCCAGCAATTCCAGCACTTCGCCGCTGACTTCCACGCTCAGTTGCCGCGACTTCGCTATCAGAATAGCCATCCGCGTCTCGTAGTCCGGGGGCTGGATGTCCGCGCTCAAGCCGCTGCTCAGACGTGAGCTAATGCGCTCGCTGAGAATCTTCAGAGAATGCGCCGGGCGATCGCTGGTGATGACTATCTGCACATTGGACATGTACAGCGAGTTGAAGGTATGGAAAAAGCCTTCTTGTGTCTGCTCTTTGCCGATGAGGAACTGGATGTCGTCCAGCAACAGCATGCCCGCGCTGCGGTATCTCAGGCGGAACTCCTCGGTTGTGCCTGCGTGGATGGCGCGGATGTATTCGTTGGTGAAATCTTCCGCCGTCGTGTATCTCACATCGATGCCCTTGCCGAGCGCCTGATGCCCGATGGCGTGCATCAGATGGGTCTTGCCCAAGCCGACCTCGGAATACAGCATCAGTGGGTTGTAGGCGTCGCCCGGGTTTTCAGCCACGGCGCGTGCCGCCGCGTGCGCGAGTTCGTTCGACTTGCCCACAACGAAGCGGTCGAAGGTGTAGCGCGCGTTCAGAGACGGCGCGCGCGCGAATGGCGCGGTCGTCAGATTAGACGGTGTTGCGTTTGCTACGGGCACTGCCTGCGAATCATCACCATAGCCAGCTGCGCTGGTGTCGTCGGCATTGGAGGGCTGCCCGTCATCGGACTGCCCGTTGGAGGGATTGTCCGCATGTGCCAGTACTTGGAAGCGCACAGATGTCGGCTCGCCGAGCACATGCCCCACGGCGCGTTCGACGATCTGCGACATGCGTTTGGTCAGCATCTCGGATATGAACGCGGTCTCGGTGCCCACGACGAACTCGCCGTCGTTGAGCGCAACGCCGTCCGTCTTCTTGAACCATGTCTCGAAGGCGGTGCGATCGACTTGCAGTTGCAGTTCACCTAGCGCTGCGTCCCATATCTGACTCGGCTGTTGCGCGCGGCTAGACACTGACGACCTCCCCATCGGGCGGCGTAATCGTCTGCCCGAACTAAACGATAAATCGCATCATATCCGCGCATGCTATTGCCATTTCACGCCGCTCGCAAGGCTTCAAATGTTCCTGATTATGACCAAATACGGTAGGGGGTAACCGGCCGGTCGCTCTTACGGGTATGGTGTGGGGAGGTCGGAAAGGGCGGAAAATGATTAAACTCCGTTTACGCCAGCAGCTTATCCGCCAAATCCGGAAAATCTTTGGCGGATATGTCGAACTGCGTTGTGGCGGCGGCTAGGGTGGATGTGCCGGGGAAGGCGTCGGATTCGCCTTCGCGGTGTACATAAGCGGTGCGAATTCCGATTGCCTGCGCTGCCAGAAGGTCGCGTTCGTGCGCGGCTACCATAATCGCCTCAGACGGTTCGACTCGCAGCAGCTCTAGCGCCGTCTGATATGCCTCCGGGTCGGTCTTGTAGTGACCCAGGAACTCGCACGACAGGATGCCGTCCCAGATGATGCCGTTGCGCTTGGAGCAGTCCACCGCTATGGCGTAGCTGAGCACGGTCAGGACGATTGTAGTGTACCGGCTGCGCAGTCGATTGATAGCCTCCGCGGCGTCGTGCCACGCGCTCAGATTGTGCCAAACTTCGTTCAGCTCGTCGCGCTCCGATGCGGACAGCGTCAGCCCTGTGTGCTTGTCGAGCACATCGTCCAGGACATTGCGGTGAATCCGGTCGGCGTTGCGCCACGACAGCTCGCCGGTGCGGACTCGCGCGAGATTGACGAACATCCACCTGCGCCAGTCTGTGGCAAATTGCGACACATCGACATCCGCGCCTTGCTCGGCGGCGAGACGAGAGACTTCCTTTTCTATGCCGCCGCGCCAATCGAATACGGTGCCGCCAACGTCGAATGTCAGCGCCTTGATTTTCGTCAGATCGGTCATGTTTTGTTGCGCCTTTCCGCTGCGGGTTGACTTGCATTGATAGCTGGGATGAGGTGACAGAACGATGGTGATACGATGATAATGTAGCATAGATACGCCGGGTGTTGGGCATTCTTCCCCCATAAGGGGACGGCTCGGATGGGGTGCAGAGCGGGGGTAGGCGCCGCTCTTTCACTCTCTGATCGACTGCGGCAGGTCGAATCGCAGCGCGAGAAATGTCGCCGCTGCCGAGTCGAACATTTGCCCTGCGAGACGCGCCATCGACCGCGCAGGCAGTGTGAAATCTGTTGTGCGGTGTATGTTCGATTGATATAATGCGGCGCACAATCGCG
>VXRI01000328.1 GCA_009838595.1 Chloroflexota bacterium
CGCTTCGTGCGGGAACTTTTAGGGTACTGGAGCGGCGCTGGCTCAGTCGTTCAATGTCTATGTGGCCGATTTTCCGGTAGACACTGATCAACGCGACTCGCCCGGTGATAGCGCTGCGGCGCCTCCATTGCCGCCCAATCCGATACTCGGCGGCGTGGACATATTTTACAACTGTCCGGATGGCTGCAACGACCTAGTGGCGCATCTCAATACCATCGCCGACGAGTTCAACACTGCCGATTCCCCTATCGGACTGAATCCCAAGACGGACATAGACGGCAAGATATTGCTCATAGGACCTGACGGCGCGAACACTACCCTCGACACCTTCGACGAAGCGGCAATCCGTGACTTCATCGAAACCAACACGGCGCAATAAGTAGCCGTTAGGAGCGCAATGTATCTCGCGAGAGTCTATATCCAGCTACGCCCCACCGTCAGCGATCCGCAGGGGCAGACAATTCGCGGCGGCTTGCACCAGCTCGGATTCGACAGTGTGTCGTCGGTGCGGGTGGGCAAGTATATGGAAATCATGCTCGAAGCCGAAAGCGAATCCGCCGCATCCGAGCAGCTGCGTCAAATGTGCGACCGGCTGCTCGCCAACCCCGTCATCGAAGACTATCGCTTCGAGCTAGAATTCGCGCCTTCGTAGATTTGCGCGACATCCTCAACCTATCGGAAACCCTTTCTCATGCAAGCGAGTAGCAATTGCACTCGCGCAGCAGGCGGGCTGTCTTTTCCCTTTCTCCATCCGTCAAAGGGCTGGAAGAGAGACAAGGTGCGCCCTACCCAATACTGCCCTTAGTGCTCACCACTTCGCCGCCCAGCCGTTCGTCCACTTCTAGCGCCGCGCGCATTGACCTCGCCAGGCTCTTGAACATCGCTTCTGCCTTGTGGTGATTGCTGCTGCCTGCGAGTATTCGCACATGAAGGTTGAATGTGCCTTCGCGCGCCATAGTTTCTAGGAAGTGCGGGATGAGTTCTGCGGGCAGCGCGCCTAGGTCGCTGTCTGACATTGGCGCGTCTATGACCGCGTAGCCGCGACCGCCGAAGTCCACGACTGTAAGCGCCAACGCCTCGTCTAGCGGCACATAGGTATGCCCCATTCGACGAATGCCGCTGCCGTCGCCGACCGCGTCCTTCAACGCCCTGCCTAGAACAATGCCCGTGTCTTCGACGAGGTGATGCCAGCCGACGTGCTTGTCGCCGCGCGCCTTGATGTTCAGGTCTATCAACCCGTGCCGCGACAACTGCGCCAGCAGGTGATCGAACATCCCATTGCCCGTGTCGATGTGGTACTCTCCTTTGCCGTCAAGGTTCACCTCGACGCTTATCTGCGTCTCGCGTGTTTCGCGGCTCAGCTTCGATTTCCGCAATGTGGTCTCCGTTACATCACTTCACGCAGCGCGTTCACGAACTCGTCCGTCTGCTTAGGCGTCCCTACGGCGACACGGAAGAAGTCCTTCAGTCGCTCCGAGCTGAACATTCGGACAACAATTCCCCGCTGCGCCAGCGCTTCAAACACTTCCTTTGCGCGACCCGAAGGTTCAAGCCTACATAGCACAAAGTTGCCGGCGGACGGCCAGGGCGTTATGCCTGCGATGTCGTTTAGGAGCGAAGTCATTCGCTCGCGCTCGTCCACAATTTTGCCTACATTGTCTAGCAGCATTTCCGCGTCGTCCAATGATGCAAGCAGCGCGGCTTCGGCAGCGACGCTGATGTTGTACGGCTGCTTGATGTCGATGACATGCTGCACGAGCTCTTCGTTCATTATGCCGTAGCCGATGCGCAGACCGGCGAGCCCTGCCCACTTGCTCATCGTCCGTAGCACGACCAAGTTTTCGTGGTCGGAGACCATATCGGCGACCGTGCTGTCGCAGAACTCGTAGTACGCCTCGTCCACCACAACGATTCGCCCAGTGTCCAGTAGCTCGCGCACATGCTCTCGCGGCGTCAGGTTGCCGGTCGGGTTGTTCGGAGACGCCAAAAAGATTATCTTCGTGCGGTCGTCAAGCGCATCACGCGCAGCGGAAACATCTATATCGAACACCTCGTTGCGCTGCACAAGTGCCGTCTCGCCGCCTGCGATTCGCGCTAAAAAGCCGTACATTGCGAATGTAGGATCGAAGTCTAGCACCTTGTCGCCCGGTTCCATGAACAACCGAAACATCAAGTCTATAAGTTCGTCGCTGCCCGCGCCCGCGATGAGTTCTTCCGGCGCGGCGCCCGTGTATTCGCTGAGCGCCTGCCGCACCTTGCGCTGCATCGGGTCAGGGTATATGTGCACCGGTGCGTTCGCCACGGCGTCCGCGATATTCGGCGAACCGCCATACGGGTTTTCGTTCCCATTGAGCTTCACGATTTCGCTTTCGGGAATGCCCGCGCGCCGCGCGATAAGCTCAGGAGGGTCAACCGCTTCGTATGTCTGAATATCGACCAGATGCTGCCGCATCAGACGCTTGATCTCACCTGTCATCACCGGCTCCTCTCATTGCGTCGCCCATGCCCAAAACTCAAGACAGGGAGACTTATCACGCTTCTTTAGAAGAGTTCTTCCCTGATTTCCGCAGCTTCCGCGTGTGCCGTGAGCCCTTCGGTCCTACCAAGCACTGCTGCAGCTTTCGATATTTTGGCGGAGGTTACGCTGCTTAACGCTACGACCGGGCTAGTCTTCACGAACGAGTGCACACCCAGTCCTGAATTGAATCGTGCGGTGCCTGCCGTGGGCATAACATGGCTCGGGCCTGCAACATAATCGCCCAGAACTTCGTGCGAGAAATCGCCGATGAATATCGCGCCGGCGTTTCGCACTTTGCCAAGATGCTGCCACGCGTCATCCATCATCAGGCAGATGTGCTCCGGCGCGAATTCGTTCGCAAGTGCCAACGCGTCGTCCATACTATCGACCAGTGCGATGCAGCCCTGTTCTTGCGTCGATGCGCGCGCGATCGCGCCCCTGTCTAGGCGTTCCAAGCGCGAAGCAATTTCCGAGTCCACCGTTTCTGCGAGGCGCTCGGATGTGGTTATCAGTACGGGGCGCGCGAGCACGTCGTGTTCCGCCTGCGCGAGCATGTCCACAGCGCACAGCGTCGGGTTTGATGTTTCGTCTCCCATTACGACGGTCTCGGTCGGACCGTATAGACCGTCGATTCCTACATCGCCATACACTAGCTTCTTTGCCAGCGTAACGAATATGTTGCCGGGTCCGCAGATGATGTCCACGCGCGGCACGCTCTCAGTGCCGTATGCCATTGCCGCGATAGCCTGTGCGCCACCGATGCGGAATACGCGGTCAACGCCCGCAATTTCCGCTGCCGTCAGCACTGCCGGGCGTGGCATTTCGCCGTCCTTCGTTGGAGTGCACATTACTACTTGCTCCACGCCTGCCACCTTCGCCGGTATCGCCGTCATTAGCACCGTGGAAGGATACAGCGCCGTGCCGCCGGGGATGTACGCGCCTGCGCTACTCACCGCGTTCACGACCTGCCCATAGCCTTCGCCGTAGTCCACCCATCCTCTGGTCAGACAGGCCTCGTGGAATGTGCGGACGCGTTCTGCGGCGACTTCCAGCGCATCGACCACTTCAGTGCTCGTCTGCTCTCGAGCTGCCTGAATTGCGGCGCGCGGCACTTCCAGAGTGTTCGGTGATTTGCCGTCCAAGAACTTGGTATATTCGTGTACCGCCACATCGCCTTCAAGCCGTACACGCCGCACAATTCGCTCTACGACTTGTAGCGGCGTAAGCGGTTCGCCGAACATATCGGCAATACCGTCGAGCAGCAACTGCGGCACATCGTCTAGCCCAAGCCCTCTGCCTTCGTGCAGCGCTCGGCGCGATTCTTCTAGCCCACGAACTATCCTCACTTCAACTATCCCTTATCGAACTATTATCTATCGTGTCGATTTAACAACTTTAATCGGCGTAATGTAATTGGCACATCAAGGTTAATCGGTTACGGTAAGTAGTCTTCGATGGCTTGCGTCAGCGACGCGACCACCATTTCTTGATACTCTTCTTCTGTTCCGCGGGGCATGTGCTCGTAAATCAAGTCAAGCCCGTCCACGGCGTCGTTGACAAATGTATCGGCGAGTAGATGTGCCGGATGCGACTCCTCGCCGGACGCGATGCGCCGCGCCATAAAGCGCAACCGTTCCCAAGAAAAGCCGCGGTCCAGATTCGACGTAACCCAGTGCAACCAGGCGGCGAGCGTCTCTTCGGGAAGAAATTCGACTCGCACAGTCTCAACCGAAAGGTCAAGCAAGTCGCGCATCGGTATTACCGTGCCCCAGCAGCGGCGGTCGAGTTCGAGCTGCATCGCGCGGTCCATCACGAGACCTAGTACATTGTCCTCAAACACATCGTTGTTGCCGAAGTACGGGCGGAATATATTCACGATCCAAGTCTCGTCGGCGAGCAAGTGAGTCAGGTAGCCGGCCATGAACGCCTGTGTCGCCTCGCTGTGCGCAGATGGGTCTCCGAGCGTCGGGTGGCTATGGAACAACCCGTTGATGCCCGTGCCTATCTCTTCAAAATCCAGCGGCGCGAAGTGGTAAACTGACCTGTCCTCGCGCGTGAGTGCACGGATATCCGGCGATGTCGAACCCAACAGGTAGTAGCCCATATTCGCGTCGATAATGTCGTGGCGAAGTAGGTCAGCAGCCCTGCGCGCAAGGTTCATATGAACCGGAGGATTCGGCAATATCCGCTCCTTACACCGACCCGCTAGTCAGTCGCTCTTGGGCGTCACATACGGAATTGAACACGTAGCTCAAATCCGTAACCGTAACGCTCGTCCCGCCCGCCTGCCGCAGGCTGTCCACCGCTTCGGTCAACCTGTTCTTCCTGATGATGACTGTCGCAGCGTACCAGCCAGAGCCATCTTGCGAGTACACTTTCGCTATCGTTGGACCGCGCAACCCGCTGATATCCGTATGCTCCAAGACCTGCCGCGCCACGTCTTCGGGCGTCTCACCGCGCATGTTCGCCGTGATGCTGAAGTATTTGCGAGAGCGCAGATGCCCTTCCATCACATCGACAATCGTCTTAGCGCGTTCCAGCTTCGCAGAATCTTCGATCAGCAGCCGTTGATTGCTGATTAGACACGCCTGTGATGAGATAATTGTGCCGCCCGAAATCGTCTTCAGTCGATTTTCGCGCATTGTCGTGCCGCTCTCAGACACGTCCGCAATCATATCCGCGAATCCCATCGCAACCGCCGCTTCCAACGTGCCGCTCGAATGGACAAGCGAGAAGAGGTTGATGCCAGACCGCAATAGAAAACGCTCGACCAAGCGCGGGTATTTCGTAACGATCCGCAAGTCCCTACCCTGCTGTCTAAACTCCATCGACACATCCGCCAAGTCGGCAAGCGAGACCACATCGACCCACGAGTCCGGCACGCCCAGAACTAGTTGGCATCTGCCGAAGTCCAAGTCGTCGATAACGACGCCGCTGTCACCGCCCTCACTTCGCGTCTCAAGGTATCGGTCAAGTCCAACGACGCCCAAATCTGCACTACCTTCTTCGACTTTAGGCGTAATGTCCGCGCCGCGCTGGAACATCACCGTTACACCGGGCAGCGCGGGAATGTCTGCGATGTAGCGGCGCGTGTTGCTGCGCGAAACGCCGATTCCGCACGAACGCAAGAACCTCTGTGTCGGCTCGAATAGCGCGCCGTCGCTTGATATGGCAAGCCGCACACTGCCATTAAACGCCCTCTGCAATCCCTCCCGTGACCGC
>VXRI01000164.1:0-2374 GCA_009838595.1 Chloroflexota bacterium
ACCGTGTGCCTGTCCATGAACTCGGACATATCAATGCGAATCATCGACTCTTCGCTGCCGAACATGAACTCGGCGAGCTTTTGCACTAGGTATGTTTTGCCAACGCCGGTCGGTCCGAGGAACAGAAACACGCCGGTCGGACGCTTCGGGTTCTTCAAGCCCGCCCTTGCGCGGCGCACAGCTTTGGAGATGATGGTGATCGCCTCGTCTTGGCCGGACACTTGGCTGTGCAGAGAGTCTTCCATGTTGACCAGGCGCTCGGATTCCGTTGACGCCAGACGCGCCACAGGGATGCCTGTCCACATATTCACCACTTCGGCGATGTCGTCTTCGGTAACGACAGGAGCATTGCTGCTACGCTCGGTCTCCCAGTCGGATTGCAGAGACTCCATCTTTAGCTGCAGGCTCATCTCACGCTCGCGGAGCTCTGCCGCCTGCTCGTACTGGCGCGTGGAAATTGCCTCGTCCTTTTCGCGGCGCACGCGGTCCAGCAAATTGGAAACTTCGGTGAGAGAAAGCGGCTGCTCGGAATTATTGATGCGCACCCGCGATGCCGCCTCGTCGATGAGGTCAATCGCCTTGTCAGGCAGCGCTCTGTCGGATATAAAGCGTGCCGCCATGCTTGCTGCCGCCTTCAGCGCCTCAAAGGAAATCTGTAGGTCATGGTGCTTTTCGTACTCGCCCTTAATGCCCTTCAGGATTTCAACGGACTCGTCAACGGAAGGTTCTTCAACGCGGACAGGCTGGAAGCGGCGTTCTAAAGCGCTGTCGCGTTCGAGGTATTTGCGGTATTCGTCAGGTGTAGTGGCGCCGATTGTTTGTAGTTCTCCTCTTGCGAGCGATGGCTTGAGGATGTTCGCGGCATCGACTGCGCCTTCTGCTGCGCCTGCGCCGACCATGGTATGCACTTCGTCAATGAACAGGATGCACTTGCCAGACTCGGTGATTTCCTTGACAACCTTCTTGAGGCGCTCTTCAAATTCGCCGCGGTACTTCGTGCCTGCCACAAGCGAACCCATGTCGAGCGTAACGAGGCGCTTGCCCTGCAAGGTCGTCGGCACCTTGTTCTCGGCGATGAGGTGCGCGAGCCCTTCGACGATTGCAGTCTTGCCCACACCCGGCTCGCCGACCAGCACGGGGTTATTCTTTGTGCGGCGGCTGAGTATCTGCGTTACGCGCTGGATTTCGTTGCTTCTACCAACCGTCGGGTCAAGCTTGCCTTCGCGGGCTTGCTTAGTGAGGTCAACGCCCAGCTCGTCGAGCATCGGTGTCTGGCTCTTGTTCCGGCTGCGCCTGCCGCTGCCCTGCGGGCTCTGAGACGATTGGGATAGCAACCGGCTGGTTTCGCCGCGAATCTTGTCCAAGTTGATGCCAAGGCTTTCGAGTACGCCGGCTGCGACGCCTTCTCCTTCGCGCATCAGCCCGATGAGCAGGTGCTCCGTGCCGATATAGTGGTGGTTGAGTCGCCGGGCTTCGTCCACGGCAAGCTCAATGACCTTCTTCGCGCGAGGGGTCAAGCCTATTTCACCCGGTGTGGAGCGCTCGCCGCGCCCTATGATGAACTCGACGGCGGAGCGCACCTTATGCAACTCCACATCGAGGTTTGAGAGCACCCGCGCCGCCACACCGTCCGTCTCGCGGACAAGACCGAGCAAGATATGCTCCGTGCCGATATAGTTGTGGTTGAAACGCTGGGCTTCTTCCTGTGCCAGCGATAAGACTCTACGCGCTCTCTCCGTAAACTTCTCGAATCTGCTTGCCATAGCATCTCTCCCGAGAGGAGTTCAGTGTAGCTCGATATTCTAATTATAGTTCAAAAACGGGTTGTCCATGGTCTGCTTCAGGCTCAAGCCCAGCCTGCGCCGTTCCGGCTCGATTCGCAGCACCTTCAGTTTCACGTCTTCGCCTTCTTGCACGACCTCGCGCGGATGCCCGATAACGCGGTCTGAAAGCTCGGAAATGTGGATCAATCCCTCAATGTTGCCCTCGACGCGAGCAAATGCGCCAAAGTTCGTAAGCTTGGTTATTTGCGCATCCACGATGTCATCCACGTGCAAGCGCTCGTGAATCGTCTCCCATGGTTCTGGTTCAAGCCTTCGCAGGCTGAGCGCAATCTTCTTGTTTTCCACATCCACTCTGAGGACGAACACATCCAGTTCGTCCCCAATAGACACGACATCATCCGGCTTGGCGACGGGTCCCCAGGACATTTCGGATATGTGCACGAGGCCGTCCGCGCCGCCCAGATCGACGAATGCGCCAAAGCTACTGATGCCGGTAACGACGCCCTTGCGCGTCTCGCCGACTTGCAATTCTTCCACGAGGCGTGCCTTCTGCGCGTCTCGCCATTCCTGCACGGCTTGGCGCTCGGAGA
>VXRI01000164.1:2384-3649 GCA_009838595.1 Chloroflexota bacterium
CGGAGAAGATTGCGCGGTTGCGGCTGCGATTAATTTCCAATATCTTCAACTGAAGCGTTTTGCCGGTTTCTTCCGACTGCCGTTCCATGCGCCGATTTTCCGCTTCGGCGTCTTCCTCGGTCTCCGACCTGTCGCGGAAGATGTCACGCGGCACGCTGACCAGTTGCGACATCGGAACGAATCCCTGCACCTTGCGAACATCAACGATTGCGCCGCCCTTGTTGAAGCCAAGGATGCTGCCTTCGACAGTTTCATTGTCTTCGAGGCATTTCTCGAGTTCGCGCCAGCCAGTCTCACCCAGCGCACGGTCTATAGACAGAATGGCGGCGTTGTCCGCAGACTCCGGCCGCAGCACATAGGTGATAATTTTGTCGCCTATGCCAAGGTTGTTGTACTCTTCCTCACTGAGGCTGCGCATTTCGCGCTGCTGCACCACGCCTTCGGATTTGTGTCCGATGTTCACGAGGATACCGCCGTCTTCGGAAAAGCCCATCACCTCACCGTCGACGACTTCACCGCGGCGAAGAGGCTTGATAGGCTCCATGGAGTCTAATAATTGCCCCATGTCCTGAACATCGGATTCCTCATCCTCCTCGAAGTCGAAGACATCGTCGTCATCGTCGTCCGCGTAGGCGAGCGCCGAAACTTCTGCTTCGGTTATCGGAGGTGGTGGTGTCTCTTCCGCGGCTGGGGGCGCGGCTGCGGGGGCATCTGCGACGGGTGCCTCAGCAGGTTCTGCCTGTGAAGTCGCCGCTTCCTGTCCCTCGACGGGATTATGCATGATGGCGGGGTCGTCTGACGAAGATTCTGATGTCACTGAACTATAGGCCTTTCGTAGAGTTTAACTATCTAACCATTATATTCTTATGGCGCAGATGTGTAAAGGCGCGCTGTGGACGCGAAATCGGCGCATCTGAATGTGGAAATCGGACGCAAATCAGCATTTCCTAGAGTATCTGAGATAGGAATAGCCTAGTTCGCTCGCTCTTGGGATTGTCGAAGAAGTCGTTCGCAGTGTTTTCTTCCACGATGCGTCCTTCATCCATCATAATGATTCTGTCCGCGACTTCCCGCGCGAAGCCGATCTCATGTGTGACGATAATCATCGTCATGCCAGAGTACGCCAGTTCGCGCATCGCGTCCAGCACTTCGTTAATCATCTCCGGGTCGAGAGCGGATGTCGGCTCGTCAAAGAGCATCACCTTCGGCTGCATCGCCAGAGCGCGGGCAATGGCAACGCGCTGCTGCTGACCGCCGGACAGCTC
>VXRI01000164.1:3659-5729 GCA_009838595.1 Chloroflexota bacterium
TGCCTGATCCGGTATGCCGACTCGCGTCAGCAGCTCCATCCCGACTTCTTCCGCCTCGTCGCGAGACCGGTGGCGAACCTTCATCGGTGCCAAGGTAATGTTGTCCATGACGGTCAGGTGCGGGAACAGGTTGAACTGCTGGAACACCATGCCCACTTCACTACGAATGGCATCGATGTTGCGAACATCCTTCGACAGCTCAATACCGTCAACGATGATGTCACCGCTCTGGTGTTCTTCGAGCCGGTTGATTGTGCGAATGAATGTCGATTTGCCAGACCCGGACGGGCCCACGACCACGACCTTCTCACCGCGTTTGACAGTCGTGGTCACATCCTTTAGTGCCTGAAAGTTGCCGAACCACTTGTTCACATTGCGGCAGACAATTATGTCCGCGCCGCCGTATGCCACACTGCCGTTAGTTACGCCAATGGTTGCCATGGAATACCTCCGTTGCTACCGACACTCCACAGACTGTTTTCGATGATTGCTCGCCAAAGTCGCTTAGCAAGTGTCGTGAAATTGCAATCCGCCCCGGCGCGATAGATAACAATCACTGATAACTATCTCCTGCCCACGCCCAAGCGCTCTTCTATTCGTCCGCTCACATACGACATGCTGTAGGTGAAAATCCAGAATATAATCGACAGGAAGATGAACAACTCGCGGGCGTTGCCCAAGTATTCGGGGTTGCCCTGAATGAACGCCCTGCCGATTTCTACGACATCGAGCATGCCGATGATATAGACGAGGCTGGTGTCCTTGAACAGCGCAATGAACTGTCCCACGATTGCGGGAATCACATTGCGAATAGCCTGCGGCAGTTCTATGAGCAGCGTCGTCTGCCAGCCGGCAAGCCCTAGGGCGCGCGCCGCCTCTACCTGACCGCGAGACAGCGCCTGCAAGCCGCCGCGTATATTCTCCGCCATGTACGCCGAGCTGAACAGCGTTATGATTATCGCCGCGCGGAACACCGAGTTCTGTGGGAAGTCCTCGGGGAACGCAAGCGGCACAAGCACCTGCGACATAAACAGCAGCGTTATCAGCGGCACGCCGCGGAATATCTCAATGAACACAACGCAGAGTAGCTTCACGACGGGAAGGTTGCTGCGCCGTCCGAGCGCGAGCGCGATGCCTATCGGCAGACTTAGCACGATACCTGCGACCGCAAGCAGCAGGTTGAGCATCAAGCCACCCCAGTTCACCACGGACACGGGCTGCATACCGGGTACGCCGGGGATACCGCGCAGCAGCACGAGTATCAGCAAGAACACGATGATGCCGAATATCACAACGCGCTGCACGGTGAGTAGCGATGTGTAGCGCACCAGCGCCCAACCGACGAACACCGCAGGAAGATTGGCGAACAGCAATATCCGCACGTCCATGCCCATGCGCTCGAAGCTATACGGCAGGAATGCGAGCGCCGCCGATACTATCGCCACCGACAGCGCGATCTTCTTACCCACCGCGCCGGAGAGTCCCCACGCCATGCCTAGCAGCACGGTCACGAGTATCAGCCCTGCCTGTGGTCGCCAGAAGCAGTTTTGACCTGGGCATGCGAGTTCGGTGTTGTATTGCCCGATGAAGAAACCGCCGCCTACGGTCGCTATCACGGTCCAGTCCGCGCCGCCAAGCAGCGCCCAGCTCATGCAAAACCATGCGGCGATGAGTATAAGCATACCGGATACGATCGTGAGAACGCCGTTGAAGAATGACGAGAATAGATTCTCTCGAATCCAAGCCGACGCGCCTCCGTCATATCGAGGAGGTGGGAGTTGGTTCGGAGGGCGCTCGCTGCTAACTACCATCGACTACCCTCCGGCGAACCTGGTGTATCGGTTATACAGGTTGCCGATTAGCGAGTACGAAAGACTCAAGAACAGGTACGCGAGCATTATCAAGATGAATATGGAAACCGCCGGCGCCGTCTGTGTCATCGTTTTTGCCACATTTGTCAGGTCTGAATATCCGATTGCGCCGGCGAGGCTGCTGTTTTTCGTCAGGTTCAGGTACTGGCTGGTGAGCGGCGGGATGATGACGCGGAGCGCCTGCGGGAATGTTACATTT
>VXRI01000401.1 GCA_009838595.1 Chloroflexota bacterium
ATATACGCCGGTTCAATCAAGAGGCATCGAAGATGTGGAAATGATGAACCACTATCTTATCCAATACATCCTGTTAGATTAAACTATGAACGAACGCATCGTTTCCGGGGCGCCGCATGAGTTCGACCACTCGTTGGACAGCAGCCTGCGCCCGCGCCGCATTGCCGACTACATCGGGCAGTCTGCGGTCAAGAACCTGCTCGCCATTAGCATCAAGGCGGCGCAGCAGCGCGGCGAACCGCTCGACCACGTCCTGCTGTACGGTCCGCCCGGTCTGGGCAAGACGACGCTTGCCTACGTAATGGCGTTCGAGATGGGCGCGCAGATAAAGACCACATCCGGCCCGGCGATAGAGCGACCCGGCGATATGGTCGCAACGCTTACGCAAATGCAAGAGGGCGACATCCTGTTCATCGACGAAATCCACCGCCTCAGCCGCGTCGTGGAAGAAGTGTTGTATCCCGCGATGGAAGACTACTTCGTGTCGTGGGTCATCGACAAAGGGCTGAAGGCGCGCAGCATGAACCTGTCCATCAAGTCGTTCACGCTCATTGGCGCAACCACGCGATACGGCATGCTCAGCCCGCCGCTGCGCGATAGGTTCGGCAACATCCACCGCCTCGACTTCTACGACGAAGACGCGATGGCGACCATCGTCGGGCGTTCGGCGCGCATACTGGAAATCGATGCGGAAGAGCAGGGTATATTCGAGATTGCCAGCCGCGCGAGGGGAACGCCTCGCATCGCCAACCGGCTGCTGCGCCGCGTCCGCGACTACGCGCAAGTGATTGGCGACGGCGTCATTACGGCGGACATCGCGCGCGAGGCGCTGTCGCAGCTCGAAGTTGACGGTCGTGGGCTTGATGGCACGGACACTAGGATGCTGCGTTCGATAATCGAAAAGTTCGACGGCGGTCCCGTAGGCTTGGACACGATAGCCGCATCCATCAGCGAAGACTCCGACACCATCGAAGATGTGTACGAGCCGTATCTCTTGCAGTTAGGCTTTCTGGACAAGACACCGCGCGGTCGCGTAGCTACCCGCCGCGCCTACGACCATCTCGGCTTCGACTACGGCGAGGACGAGCCGAACTCGGCGCAGGCGAGCCTCTTTTGAATATCCTTCCTAAATGTTAGAGCCTGTCCTGAATTGCCGAAGAAATGGGGATGACAATCCAATGACCCGAAACAGAGTCGTCCTCACCGTCTCCACTTTATCCCATATCTTCGCATGGGCTGCCACTCTGTTCTTTATCTTTTGGCCTGTGTACAGCGGCGTCAGCGTCAGGGCTGGCGAAAGCGGCGTCGGCAGCGTTAGCGGCAAAACACTCATCGAAGTCAACGGACTATGGGCTGCCTTGCTTATCGTTCTACCCATCATCTTCACTGCAATCGCTCTCATAGCGTCCTTCCCCAGTGTCGCCCACCCACGCCTGATGCTCACCCTTCGTTGGACAGCATTTGCCCTGCTACTCACCTTCTGCGCTGTAAGCTCCCTATCCATCGGCCTCTTCTACCTGCCAGCCGCAATTGCAGCGCTCGTGGCGGCGATTGTTAGGGGAAGGAACTAACAACAACCTTAAGTTGTATGAGGAAGACCTGCTCCAACCTTCCTGTCAGCATACGCCGCAAAGGGTAAAGAGGGCGATCCTGAGAACCGCTCTCTATACACGTCTGCATTTGAGTGCTCCGTTGTCGCATCTACATTAAGATGCTACAACGGCGCATAGAAAACCATCCTACTTCTCTGCCGCCTCTTCGGTTACTTCTTCCATGGCGGCGTAATTCATGCTATAGAGGTGTGCGTACAAGCCGTCTTGCTTCATTAGCGAGTCGTGGTTGCCCACTTCTACGATTTCACCTTGATTCAGCACGACTATCTTGTCCGCGCCGCGTATGGTGGACAGACGGTGCGCTATGACGATTGCCGTGCGTCCCCTTAGCAGCCGTTGCAACGCCTGCTGGATTAGCATCTCGGTGTAACTATCGATGTTCGCCGTCGCCTCGTCTAAGATTAGGATGCGCGGGTCTGCAACGATTGCGCGCGCGAAGCTCAGCAGCTGCCGCTGTCCGAGGCTCAGGTTAACGCCGCGCTCCGCGAGGTAGGTGTCGTAGCCGAAGTCCATCTGCATGATGATGTCGTGGACGCCGACCGCCTTCGCCGCCTCTATCATGTGCTCGTCGCTGGCGCCCGGATGATTGTACTTGATGTTATCGCGCACCGTGCCGGAGAACAGGAACGGCTCTTGCAACACCATGCTCATCTGACCGGCGAGCGAGCTGCGCGTAACATCGCGGATGTCGTAGCCGTCCACGAGAATCGCGCCCTTTTCGCGGGGCACATCGTAGAACCGCGATATAAGCGACACAAGCGTGGTCTTGCCCGCGCCCGTTGGTCCCACGACCGCGACCGTCTCGCCCGGATTGATGTGCAGTGTCATGTGCTTTAGCACATCCGGCATCTCGCTCGCGCTGCCGTTTATACCGTTCGTCTGAGTGTTCTCCCTGTCCAGCCCAACAATCGCCTCGCTCGCCGCGTAGCTGAAGCTGAGGTCTTTCAGCTCCACGTCGCCCTTCAGGCGCGGTAAGTTGCCCGCGTTCGGCCTGTCCACGAGGTCAGGTTCGACATCCAATAACTCGAAAATGCGCGCGCCTGACGCCATCGAACGCTGTAACTGCGTGTACTGCATCGTCAGGTTGCGAATTGGGTCGAAGAAGCGCTGAATGTACATGATAAACGCTATTAGCACGCCGATTTCTAGATTGTTGCCCTCGGTGCTTATGACCAATCTGGAACCAAAGTATATCGCTAGCACGATTGCGACCGCCGTGAGAATGTCCACTACGGGCAGCAGTGTGGACGACAGCTTGCTAGCCCACAGGTTCGCCTTGAGGTGCTCGGTGTTTTTCTCATCGAACTGCTCAAGGTTGCGCGGCTGCCGATTGAGTGACTGCACCACGCGCACACCCGTCAAGTTCTCGTTGAGAGCGCCGTTCACAATGGATATGGCGGTGCGGATTCGCAGGAACGCCTTCACGGCAAAGGGCTGCCAGATTGCCATCGTCAGCGCGAGGATGGGCAACACTATCATTGTGGTCAGACCGAGTTCCAGGTTCAGCACAAGCAGCATAGCCACGATGCCCGCCAGGCTCAGCAAGTCTGCCGCGGTCATAATGACCACAGTCATAAGTTCCTGCAGCTGCCACACATCACCCTGCACGCGGGACATTATGCGCCCGACTTCCGTCTTGTCATAGTACGAAAGCGAAAGTTTTTGCAGGTGCGCGAACATCGCGCGCCGCAGGTCGTACAGCATGCCCAGCCCTACGCGCGCCATAAAGAGCTGCTGGAAGTAATTCGCCGCCAAGCCAGCGAGCGCAACTACGATGAACGTGACTCCCACCAAGACCAGCTTGGGGAAGTCGCCTGTTTCGCCTTCTTCTACGGGCAAGTAATTGTCAATGCCGAACTTCAGCAGATACGGTATAGCTATCTGCGATCCGACATAGATTAGCATTGCTATGAACGCCAATATCGCGAATGTTCTGTACGGGCGCACATACGGCAGCAGCCGCAGCACAACCCGCTTGTCGTAAATGCGCCCGAAGGTCTCGCCGTCGTCTTCCCCGCCTCGGCTTCTACCGCTGAACGCGCCGCTGTTCATCATCATAGGGTGACGGCCTCCTTTGCGCCCAAGGACAACTCTTCGGTGTCCACATCGATCTCCCGCATAACCTCTTCCTGCGGGCGCAGTTGCAGTTCGTAAATCTCGTGGTACCTGCCGCCCAAAGCGAGCAAATCCTGGTGCGTTCCGCGCTCGACTATTTCACCCTTGTCCATCACGATAATCTCGTCCGCGCGGTGCACCGTGCTCAGCCTGTGCGCGATGATGAGTGTCGTCCTGCCCTTCATCACCTCTTCCATCGCTTGTCGGATGAGATCTTCCGTATTCGCGTCAACGCTGGATGTGGAGTCGTCAAGCACAAGTATCGGCGGGTCGAGCAGCACTGCCCGCGCGATGGACATTCGCTGCCGCTGGCCGCCGGAAAGGTTAACGCCCCGCTCGCCGAGTTCGGTGTCGTATCCGCCGTCAAGCGCCGATATGAAGTTGTGCAACTGCGCTATCTTCGCCGCCTGTATCACATCTTCAAGCGGCGCATCCTCCCGGCCATACGCGATGTTCTCGCGCAAGCCCGTGCCGAACAAGAACACATCCTGCTGCACGATGCCGATGTTTTGCCGCAACGATTTCAGCGTGGTATCGCGGATGTCCACGCCGTCGATGGTAATGCGCCCCGAGTCCACATCGTAGAAGCGCGGCAGCAGGTTCGCCACCGAACTCTTGCCGCTGCCGGGCGGACCCAGCAGCGCCACGACCTTGCCCGGTTCTGCCTCGAAGTTGATGTTGTTCAGCACGGGCTTGCCCTCTTCGTAGCTGAAGCTCACATTCTCGAAGCGCACATGCCCGATTACGCGCCCAAGTTCCTTCGAGGCAGGCTTCTCCACGACATCCGACACGGTGTCCAAAATTTCGAAGAGCCTCTGTCCGCCGGACGCCGCCCTTGCGTAAGAGTTCACGAGGAAACCGGACATACGCACGGGCATCGCCAAAATCTGCATATAGAACACGAACGCGCCCAGCTGCCCGATTGTCAGCTCCCCGCTTATCACTCGCCATCCGCCGAACAGGATGATTATCGCCAACCCCATCTGGAAGGCAAACAGGGTGAAGGCGTTGTTCGCGGCGCGTAGCTTCTCCGCGGCAATGAAGGCGTCGGAGACTTCCTGGCTCTTGTCGTTGTACTTCCGATTCTCGAAATCTTCGGACGCGAACGCCTTGACCACGCGCTGTCCTGTCAGGTTTTCCTGCAACACTGTGTTCAGGTCCGCCATCATGTCCTGAATCTTCAGCCACGCCTCGCGCAGTCGAAGCCGCACGATGCCGGATATAATCAGTACGACCGGCACAAACGCGATGCTCGCCAGGCCGAGCTGCCAGTCCATTCGTATGAGGATGATGGACACGACTATCAGCAATGCCATGAAATATGGCGTCCGCACGATGCCCATGTTCACGAACATGCGGATGTTCTCCACATCCGTAATCGCCCGGGACATCACCTGTCCGGTATGGTTTCGGTCGTGGAAGCCGAAGCTCAAATGCTGCACATGGTCGTACAGCTTGTTTCGCAGGTCGTATGACACATATTGCGAAACAGCCTCGCCGAAATAGTTCTGAAAGAACGAAAGCCCACCGCGCAATATGCTTAAGCCGATTATGGTTCCTATAATCGTCAACAGGAGTCCAAGTGGTATGCTGCCCTCATTTTTCAGAGCCTCTGCAATCTCGTCGATCGCCTGCCCAAACAAGTGCGGAAGAAACAAATATGCCGTTGTGGCGCCTATCATCGCAATGTATGCGGCAGCCATCTCCCGCTTGCGACTGAACGCCATTTTCACGATTCGCCAGATTACCTGCATAAGCGCTCCAGTCCCTCCTCTGATTCGCGCTGTGGCGGCATATACACCCCTCACGCCGCCCGTTCACTGTCCCTCCAACCATCTTCGACAAATAATTGTACCACTTGCAGCATCCATTATGGTAACTAATTCTGAATGCATGGTGAAGGGAAATGAGCATTTAAGACGATTTCACAATTTCCGACGACCGCTCTTTTGGTCATTCCCGCC
>VXRI01000158.1 GCA_009838595.1 Chloroflexota bacterium
ATCTGAACTTAACGATGTCGCCGGCGTCAAATTGCCTTGGCTATCTCATACTGAAGTCGGAGATTTTGCCGTCGGGACGCCTGTCGATATTTCCGCTGACCTTGATGGTGTAATTGCCTGAGTTGGTGCTGACGACTACATCTTCGTTTTGGAAATTGCCGAAGAGCGCCGTTTCCTTGACCTCCAGCACGATTACGCTGCTGTTGACGCTCTCTATGGATTTCGTAGGGTCGGTGGGATCGGGCGGAGGCTCAACGAGATTCAGCCATTCCGAGGGCCATTTGGTAACACGCCATGTCAAGTCGCCTGCCTGCGGATTTACGGGAGCAATGACGATGAGGTCATTGCGCGGTGTTTCTTCGTCGTTTATGTTGCCGAAGTCGTATCTATACTCGGAGATGTGCACATAATCGGATCGTTCGCTCACGCGAAAATCGCGCTGTAGGTGGTGCTCGACGGCGTTCGGGCTGTCCGCCTTGCTGACTTCCACGCGGAAGTTGTACTCGCCGCCGCCGAAGTCATAAGGCACATTCCAATAAATCTTGAAGATGCCTTCTCCGCCGGGCGTAAGCATAACTTTTGTGAGGCTTGCCGGGTCGTTGCGCCCTTGATATTTCGTGCCAACCCGCAGGCTGTTCACCGAGTACGACAGGATGTATTCGGCGTGATAATCCGGCGCATCGGGCGCGATGGCGTCAGGGTTGCGCAGGTCTCGCAGTTCGACTTCCGTCCTGATGCGCGCGCCGCGTCCAAATGTGGTCTTGATGTTGTCCTCGAAGTCGCTGATCATCGTGACGCGCTGTATGCGAACTTCGAGCGAGTTAGACTGCGAAGGCGGCGCTGCCTGCGCTATACCCACCGTTGCCAACGCCAGTGCGCTGATGACAATTGCGCCAACGGCCGGGACAAATATGTACAGCGCGCTTGTCAGAAACTTTGGCATCGGTAATTCCTAAACTTTCATAGTGGATACAGGATGTACAGGACGAAATGATACCCGATAGCAGTGGGGCACATGCTTAACAAATGCAATTTATACCTGTCATTCTGAAGCGAAGCGAGAGATATAAAGTCGGAAACAGGTTTGCCTGCGACGATTGCAGATTCCTCACTGCGTTCGGAATGACAACATTAGGGATTTGTGAAAGCGTCTCAGGACAGTATTTTAGCGCAATATAATGTCGATGTGTTAAAATTAGGAGTAGTGTGCATTGTACAAAGGCACGCTATGCAAGACAAATAAGCGGCAGAAACAACGATTGGCAACAACCATAGTTAGAAGCAAGAGAACGGAGGACACGGAGAAGTGAACCTGCGAACCCCTGGTCCCATACCTGTGCCGGACGACATCCTCGAATCGATGTCTTGGCAGATGATCAATCACCGCGGCCCTGAGTACGAGGACTTGCTCTATCGCACGACTGAGGGAGTTAAGCGGGTCTTTGAGACCGAGAACGACCTGTACATAATGACCTCTTCGGGTACGGGCGCGATGGAGGCGGCGATTGTCAACACGCTGTCGCCCGGCGACAAGGTGGTCAACGTGTGCGTAGGTGTGTTCGGCGAGCGCTTCGGCGAGATAGCCGAGTTGTTCGGCGCGGAAGTCATCAGCCTCGACTTCCCATACGGCAGCGCGGCGGACCCGGACACCATCCGGCAAACGCTGAACGACAATCCTGATGTCAAAGCCGTTCTGGTTACGCACAACGAGACTTCTACCGGCGTTACGAACGACTTGCAGGCGATAGCCTCGGTCGTGAAGGGAGAATTCGACCTGTTGCTGCTCGTGGACGGCATCAGCAGCGTCTGCTCTATTCCCATCAGCACGGACGCATGGGGATGCGATGTCGTCGCCACAGCGTCGCAGAAGGGCTGGATGTTGCCGCCCGGCCTGGCGTTCATCAGTTTCAGCGAGCGCGCATGGGAAGCGCACGAGCAGGCGAAGATGCCGCGCTATTACTTCGATATGGCGATGTACAAGCGCTACTATAAAATCGGGCAGCCTCCGTACACGCCCGCTATATCGGTGATGTTTGGACTTGATGTCGCGCTGAAGCGCATCCTAGACGAGGGTATGGGCAGCGTGTACGAGCGCCATGCCACGATAGGCAAGCTGACCCGCGATGGCGTGAAAGACCTAGGATTGACGCTCTTCCCGGATGAAAGTGTCGCATCGGACACCGTCACGGCGGTGAATGTGCCGGATGGCGTTGACGGCGGCAAGTTCGTTGGCGCGCTACGAGACGACCACTCCGTCGTGCTAACCGGCGGGCAGGGATCGCTTGCAGGCAAGATATTCCGCATCGGCCATCTAGGCTACACCACCGAGCAAGAAATCTACGAAGTCCTATCCGCCATCAAGCAAGTGCTTGATTAACACCGCTGCTTGGCAGGAAAGCGCAGAGTAGGGGGAAGAGGATGAAGGGCGATGACGTCCATCCCTTGCATCAGGCACTTTTCCTCCTCTGTGAGAATGTTAAGATGGGGCAAGTTAGCCACTCCTCTTTCGACACCATGCACATCGATCCTGTCCACAGCATAGATCGGTCTAACAAGAGGTTCTGCCGATGACGATGCCGCAGATGCAACAGGCGATTTCGACCTTACGGCTGTTGCTGGATTCGGTGCGCGCAAAAGACGAAGAACTTGAGGCATTGGCGCGGCAGTTTCGCCGTCAGTTGGAGCGCGCGCCGCGCTACGCCATTCAAGGCGGCAACTCGCTGGAAGTTACTCTCAACCTGATGGGCGAAATCCAGGAGCGTTTGGACAATGTGGAAGCGCAGCGCAAGCACTTGGCGGCAGTGCAAAAGCAGGCAGAAGCGGAGTTGGTCGCGCTAAACATCACCGAAAAAGTCTCGCAAGCCAAAGCCGAACTATCCTGCCTTAAAGCAAGTCGAACCGCCGGCGAACCCGTCGATGAAGCCCGTATAGCCGAACTAGAGCGCTTCATATCCGAAGCCAGCCTCCGAGCCGGCGAAGCCATTACCGACAATTTCAACGCGCGACGGTTGTAGGCGCAAGGTCTGTCGGTTATAGTGCATTGCTCGCAAATCGTTCGTGGTGAGCCTGTCGAACCACAAGAGCGCAAACCTGCGTACTCACCCTTCGACCACTGCTCAGGGCGAACGGAAAGTGGGCATCATGCGAAAATCAAAAGCATCTGGGGTGTAAGGGCTGGCCTTGCCGCAACACGCTGCATGACCTTCTTCCCACGAAACTATTGCCTCGCTCCTGTGAATCGCTACGCGGACTGCCGCAAGCATTCCTAGTACATATCAATCCCAGCCACAGGACGCCAGCCACAGGACGATTGAACGCCGCGTTCACCATTCCAGGTAATTTTGAACGCAGCGCGGCGGGGTGAAGAATCCGAAGTAGCCGTCATAATACAAGCCTGTACGCATTTAAGGATGCAGGATTCCTCGTTTCGTTCGGAATGACAGGAGGATCGTTCGGCATCGCAGGAAAATTGCGAAAGCTCCGTCGGCAAATGTACACCCTGTCAGCCTCTCCTATTAGCCTCTATGAAGGAAGGTTAGGATGGGGCAGGGCAAAGGACGAGGGATATTATCTCGTGTCCGCAGCGCCATCCGCCGGACACGAAGAGAGCGCCTCGTATTACGAAGGCGCTCTCAATAGCCAGTCTCGATGTGTTGCCAGCAGAAGCCCTACCTATGCCGGCGCAGCTTCCGCTACGGCGGGGGCGGTCCCGTCCGATCCGGGGTCAAGCAAGTCCCGCAGTTCGTCGCCTTCGACCGTTTCGTGGGCTAGGAGGTGGCGGGCTAACAGCGCCAGCTTGTCCCTATTGTCGGTGATGACAGTGGTCGCCTTCTGGTAGGCGTCCTCTACCAAGCCGTACACTTCTTCGTCTATGTCTTCGGCTATCTTGTCGCTGTAATCGCGCTGCTCTGATATTTCCCTGCCGAGGAACACCAGCTCCTCACGCTTGCCGAAGGTGCGCGGGCCGAGTTTGCTGCTCATGCCATAGCGCGTCACCATCGTCCGCGCGATGTTCGTCGCCTGCTCCAGGTCGTTGCTCGCGCCAGTCGTAACATCCTCAAAGATAATCTCTTCGGCTACGCGTCCGCCCATCGCGGCAGCCATCATGTCCTCGAACTGCCCCTTCGTCCACAAGTGGCGGTCTTCGTCGGGCAGATAGCGCGTGTGTCCGCCGGACATTCCGCGCGCCACGATGGTCACCTTGTAGGGCATATCCGCCTTAGGCAGCATATAGCCTACTAGTGCGTGCCCGGCTTCGTGGTACGCCGTGATTTCCTTCTCGCGCTCGTTCACCACGCGGCTCTTGCGCGCCGGCCCGGCGATAACGCGGTCGATGGATTCTGCGAATTCGTCGTTGGTAATTGTTACCTTGCTGCGCCGCGCGGCGAGAATCGCAGACTCGTTGACGAGATTCGCGAGGTCTGCGCCGCTGAAGCCCATCGTCTGCTTGGCGATGCGTTCCATGTCAATGTCTTCCGCGAGCGGCTTGCCCTTAGAGTGTACCTTGAGTATCTGCTCGCGACCGCGCACATCGGGGTTGTCCAGCACCACGCGCCGATCGAAGCGTCCCGGACGCAGCAACGCGGGGTCAAGAATGTCCGGGCGGTTCGTCGCGGCGACGACTATGATGTTCGTATTGACATCGAAGCCGTCCATTTCGACGAGAATCTGGTTCAGTGTCTGCTCTCGTTCGTCGTGTCCGCCGCCAAGCCCGGCGCCGCGATGCCGTCCTACCGCGTCGATCTCGTCCACGAAGACGATGCACGGCGCATTACGCTTTGCCTGCTCGAAAAGGTCGCGCACGCGGCTCGCGCCCACACCCACGAACATCTCGACGAACTCTGAGCCGCTGATGGAAAGGAACGGCACGCCCGCCTCGCCCGCGACTGCGCGCGCCAGTAGAGTCTTGCCTGTGCCCGGCGGACCGATGAGTAGTACGCCCTTTGGTATTTTCGCTCCGAGACTGACGAAGCGCTCCGGCACTTTCAGAAACTCGACGACTTCCTGCAGTTCTTCTTTTGCCTCTTCCACGCCAGCGACATCCGAGAAGCTGACGGCGGGGCTGTTGCCTACGAACATTCGCGCACGGCTCTTGCCGAAGCTGAATGTCTGGTTGCTGTTGCCCTGCGCTTGGCGCATCATAAACAGCAGTATCGCGCCGAAGAAAATCAGCGGCAGGAAGTTAACCAGAATGCCTAATAGACTGCTCAACCCGCCTGTGCCTTTAACTTCCACCCTTACCGGAGATGTGCCGGGGCTGACACCCGCCGCCTCAAGCATGTCCACCACGCTCGCGCCTTCTTCTTTGCGAGACGAGTAACTTTCGCCGGAAGTGGAAAAGACGGCGAGCCTATCGCCGCGCACCTCGATTCGTTCGATTTCGCCGCGAACAGAGCGCGAAATAACCTCGCTGACGGGAATCTCCTGCGAGCCACCGAGCGTGTCTGAAAATAGCGTGAAGAAAATCGCGAGAACAGCCACCGTAATAAGCAGATAAATAAAGCTGTTTCGCATTAACCGGGGACTCATCGCTCCTCCGTAACAACGGTGCTGGCGTCTATGTTCGCCCGCATCTGCGTGTCAAAGCATCCTACCGGACGCGTATATCATGCCCCGGGCGGTTAAAAACAACTGACCCTGCCGACGAAAAGCGCGGGGTAGATCACGGTGGTCGCCGGATAAT
>VXRI01000188.1 GCA_009838595.1 Chloroflexota bacterium
CCACCTCTGCAAATCTCCAAACTGCTAAACTGAAAACTTGCACATCGGGTTAGATTGCTGCATTTGTGCAGGAATAGACAGGCATGCTACCTGCCTTGTTGCCGGTCTATTCGTGTAGCTTCCCTGAATACTCTGCCGCTTTCTAGCCCAGCACATTGCCTATCGTCAACCAGTAGAAGACGATGTAGGTGCCCGCGATTAGCATCAGCCATGTGCCGACCGGCTCGACGTAGCGCATTACTTTGCGCATTCCGCCGACCATGGCGCCCTTAAAGAGCGCCATTCCCAGCGTGAGCGCGAGTATCACCGAGCCCATGCCGACGGCATAGAGTATGAATTGCGCAAATGCTCCCCAGATGCTCGATGTTGCGAACGACGAGCCTATGACAGCGAGGAATATCGGCAACGTGCAGCTCAGCGATGCCAGTCCGTACGCCAAGCCGAATATGAAGTAGCCGCGTATGTTCGCCTGCCCGGGATTTCCGAACTTCTCCGCCGTTTGCTGCGCCAGGGCGGTGTAGAGTTTGCCGCCGCCTAACAGCCATGCGCCTGCTATCGTCAGCAGCACGCCGACTGCCAGCCCTATCCAGGGCAGTACGCTGCCGACCACCGAGCGCGCGCCAAGCCCGATGACCGCGCCAGCCGCCGCAAACAGCAGTATGAACCCGACCGTTACGGTTATGCCGATGAGCAGCGCCTTGAATATCTGCCCGACGAACGATGTTTCCTCTTCGTTGCCAACGCCTAGGTACAAGCCCATGTAGGCGGGCAGCATTGCGAATCCGCACGGGTTGAAGGCTGCCGCCAAGCCCGCGCCGAACGCGAAACCGAAGCCTGCCAGCGACCCCAAGCCGCCAACTTGCCGCGCCGCGCCTCCGGACAGCGATTCCACGAAGAAGTTAATGGCGTCGATGTCACTGTCGCCGCGCACCGCCAGCGCGCCAATGACCGCGATTCCAAGCGCAATCGCCGCTGCCGCAATCGGCAGCAAGACCCTGCGCGCGAAACTACCCGCTTGCCGTGTGTCGGAGGATGCTGTCGTCTCGTACATTTGGATGCCTCACAGTGTGCTGGATGTATGTATATTATGCTTCATTTCTTATGATGCAAGAATGGCGGGTAGGTTGCAGGAATGGTCGTGTTAATTCGGTATTTTGTTAATGATAGCGAATTTCTGTACCCTTCCTAACATTCCCCTATGGTAGAAGGAGATTCCATACGGGTAAGGGGACCTTCACCACATCTTCCATCCTGCCTCTTCTGACATTCCAGTTAAGCCCCCGTTCTAATGATTGCAGTGGCTTGCCGCATGCCATATCCTGTTTGCCAAGTATCGACCAACTGACAAACCGACACACCGACTACCTTACCGCAGGTAAATGACTATGACTACCAAGTCTATAAACCGCGCTACTGAGTTTATTCAAATGGACGATGTAGAGGCTATGCCGCTGATGCGCTCTGAGCTTCCGGCGCGGTTCGAGAACTTTCAGCCGTCGCGCGAGTCGGCGCTGGATAACGATATGATGGCGGAACACGGCTTCCCGGGCAGCGACGCGGAGCGATTTCGCAGCGTCGGACGCATCGGCGGGTTTATGCGCGAGTTCGTGTCGGTGGTGCCATCGTTTGGCACGGACGGCGTGGATTTTATGCTTGCCACAGTGGCGCACCTGTTTGACACGCCTCAGTCTGTGCACGGCTGGATGCACGACGTCTTCCTGAAAGACTTCGAGACGAATGTCGGCGTCGCGCTTGGGCAAAACCAGAGGCTCATCGGGTCGGAACGTCTCGAACCGGACGGCTTCTTCGACGAAGCAGTAGCGCTCAAGGCTTTGCACGAGGACAACGACCGGCTGATTTCCGTAACCATCGTGGACTTTCGGGTCGGGCGTGTGCTCGGCGTGGCGTTCGTGGGCACACTGGGCGACCACACGCGCCTAGACGAGGCGACTGAGCTCGCGGTCGCGCTGGAGCAGCGTATTGTGAGCGTGGCGTTAGCGTGATATTCCCCCTTCTCAACTCCCCAGGGATGGGACCCGTGGATGGTCCCCCAGATGGGGAACGGACTATTATTTCTGTACATCCTGAACATCCTGTTAGCCCCATCCCGTGAATATCCTGGCTATTGAATTGCGTTCAAAAGGCTTGACACTTTCAGAATTGTTGTGATAGTTTTCACCAGTGTTTTCAATGGTAGGCGTTGCGCCCCCAAGAGCCGTTAGGGAGGGTTCTCGGCGGGGTACTGCGCACAATCTATCAAATGCTCTTATTCCGTGTTAGGGAGAGGGCTAATCTTGAGGCAACGACTTTATGGAACCAGCCCCTCTTACCGCGGTTCATTGGAGCGAACTGGGCAGTACGCTCTTCGCGATGTGGATGGTCGTTATATTCGTGGTGCTGTTCGCGGCGAATATGATAGTGGGGCATAACCTGCTTCCGTCATTCATCGCTTCTCGGCATGTGCCCGAATCCCTACAGAAGGCTAGGCTAATCTTCTATGCCGCCGCTATTGTCTGCTTCGCCATCGCCGCGTTCTTCTTCGTCAGCATGGTTCAGCAAGCCGGTGTGCTGGAAACAATCTGGCCGGACTATTGGATATAATCTGACATTTCCGCCCCTACCAAACCAAAGGGGTGCCCTGTTCAAGGGGCAGAAGACTAAAGATAGGTTAGTTCGATTTGATACCAGGCGATTTTCAATTCTCAAGGCCGACGCGCAGGCAGATGATCAAACATGGCATCCTGGGCGTCATCACATTGGGCGTTCTTGCCGTTCTCGCGTTGGCTTTGACATTCGTCATATCGGCGTGGCTGGGCAGGCCGGTAGTGTTCGGATACACTGAGGGTCCTGATCAGCCTATCGCGTTCCCGCATACCACGCATGTCGAAGACCTTGGCATGGACTGCACCTTCTGCCACCGTAATGTGGCCGAGGGCGCCGCCGCCACGATTCCTTCCGCCGGGCTATGCCTGACATGCCACGAAGTTGTGGGCGACGACCTCCCTGAAGTCGAGAAGCTGCGCGAGATGGTGTCCGAGAACGGACGCCCTATCGACTGGGTGCGCGTCCACCGCGTCCCAGACCATGTGCATTTCGTACACGAAGCGCATATCCGATTCTTCTCCGAGCGCGACAATATAGAAGAAACCGCGGTATGCGCGACATGCCACGGCGATGTTGGTTCTATGGAAAAGGTTGAGCAGGTGCGCGACCTGAAGATGGGCGACTGCGTAAATTGCCACCGCGACAACGGCGCGCCCACAGACTGTACGACCTGTCACTATTAAGGCGAGAAGACGAGACAAAATGGCTCTAACTCGAAGACAATTCCTGACTCTAGCCGGCGGTTCGGCGGCGGGCGCTATCCTGTTTCAGGCGTGCGGCGTACCGGAAGACGAACTGCTGGTGCAGGCGCCGGTGGAAATGCCGGAAGACCTCGTTACCGGGCGCGACAACTGGTATGCAACGATATGTCGCCAATCCGGGGCGAGCGAAGGCATCGTCGTACGTGTGATGGAAGGGCGCGCGAAAAAGGTTGAAGGGAATGTCGATTATCCGGTAAACCGCGGAGCGCATAGCGCGCGCAGCGAAGCCGGCTTACAGGCGCTGTATCACCCGGACAGAATCCGCGGGCCTATGGTGCGCTCCGGTGCTCGCGGCGCAAAGCAGTTCCGCGAAATTAGCTGGGAAGACGCCGTCAGCCGCCTGACGCTGCAATTGCAGAACATCAGCGACGCAGGGCAGCAATCCTCCGTCGTGCTTGCTACCGACCCGATAAACTCGCACATGGCGTTGGTCGTGGACTCATTCGCATCGGCTTACGGCGCGCGGCGTATGACATACGAACCGCTTGAGCGCACGACTGTCGGCGCAGCAATGAAGCAAGTCTTCGCGCAGGACACTATGCCTGACCTTGATATAGCGCATGCTGGCGCAATTCTGTCGTTCGGCGCGGACTTTCTTAACACTTGGGGATCCCCGGTGCGCTACGGTCGCGGCTACGGCGAATTCCGCGACGACGAACACGAACGCGGCACATTCATTCAGGTCGATTCGCGCTTTTCAATGAGCGCGGCGAATGCGGACACATGGGTGTATGTCAAGCCTGGCATGGAAGGCGTGCTCGCGTTGAGCATCGCGCAGTCCATCATCGCGCAAGGGCTTGCGGACGAAGACGCCGCAGCAGCGCTGACATCGGCTATCGACATCAACGCGTACTCTCCGGATGCTGTCGCGGCAAGCACGGGCGTCAGCGCCGAGAAGATACAGCAGGTTGCCCACGACTTCGCAGAGCACCGCCCGGCAATAGCGTTCGGCGGCGGCTCGGCAGCGGCGCACACGAACGGATTGTTCAACCTCGCGGCGATATACTCGCTGAACTACCTAGTGGGCAGCGTGAACCACGAAGGCGGCATCGTCTTCAATCCCGCCTCGGCGATAGACGGCGTTCCTGCCGCGAAGAGCGGCACGCCGTTCTCCGAGTGGCATCGCCTCGCAGACGAGATGTCGCGCGGCGAGATACAGATGTTGATGGTGCGCGGCGCAGACCCTGTTTACGGGCTGCCGGACGCTGTCGGCTTCGAGAACGCCTTGTACGATGTTCCATTCATCGTGAGCTTCTCCGATATGATGGACGACACGACCGCCATCGCGGACCTCGTACTGCCGCAGCACAACTATCTCGAAGACTGGGGCAGTGATGTCCCGGATCCGGCGCCGGGCTACCAAGTCATCGGCTTCCAGCAACCTGTTGTCAGACCGTTCTTCGAGGCGCGCGGGGAACAGCTCGGCACGCGCAACTTTGCGGATGTGCTGATTGCAACCGCGCAGGGCATCGGTCTTGATCTTGGACTGCCGGGTGAGACATACCGCGAAATACTGCAAGACGGCGCGATGCAACTCTGGCAATCCGGCAGCGGGTCGGTGAGAGCGGGGAGTTTCTACGCATTCTGGAACGGCGTGCTTCAGCGCGGCGGCTGGTGGGACACATCGGCAACCTCGAACGACAGCGCCCCCACACCCGCGCCTTTGGCAGCGCCAACCGAGCCATCGTTCACGGCGGGCGAGTTCCACCTCATTCCGTTCGAGACAACGGGACTTGGGGACGGACGCGGCGCGGCGCTGCCCTGGATGCAGGCAACGCCCGACCCAATTTCGACCGCGGTCTGGCGCACTTGGGTTGAGATAAACCACAGGGTCGCCGAAGAGCGAGACATCAGCGAGGGGGATGTCATCAGCCTGTCTTCGGATTACGGGCGCATAGAGGCGCTGGCGTACCCTAGCCCAGCTGTGCCGCCGGATACGGTTTGCGTGCCGGTAGGCGGCGGCCATGCCTCCGGCGGCCGCTACTCAGAACGGCGCGGCGCGAATGTGTATTCGATACTCGCGCCGAACATAGACGGCGAGACCGGCGCGCTCGCATGGGCGTCCACGAAGGTTAACATCGCGAAGACGGGCGAATGGGTTCGCCTGCCGAAGTTCGAGAACACGGTGCCGGACTTCCCGCGAGACGAACATCACCACATAATCAAGCTGACGCCGATTGACGGGAGTGAGCGCCATTAAAGGTATTTGAGAATGAAAATGAAGGTTTTGAATCTTCAATGATGATTAGCAGAATCAACATACTGGTGGCTATCGCTGTCGCCGTTTCGGTTTCTCTTGTAT
>VXRI01000303.1:0-3162 GCA_009838595.1 Chloroflexota bacterium
CTGCAGCCCGGCTTGATGTTCCTGGGTGCCGGCGCCGCCATCACCGCGCTGCAGTTCATAATTGCGATCTCGATACCCTCACAGACAGTCGAAATAATTCTGTGCATGCTCGGCGCTGCGGGGATACTCGTCGGATTCTATCTAATCATCGGCAGCCTGATGCGCATCAAACCATTTACGGTCATCGTATTCACCGTCGTAGGCTCTCGCGATATTCCTGTTCACTTTGCAGGGCAGGACAATCCTGAAGCCGATCGGATGATTAACCTGTTTACGCGGACGAAGCGAGGCATTTGACCCTTGTGGCAGCGGTTTCGATGGTTTGTGCACGGTTCCTAATAGCGTCTGCCCCTCCCTAATCTTCCTGCTCTGCGGAAATGGACTCATTTGAGAATAACGGCCGGCATTGGCAGGAAATGCACCGTGCTGCCTTCCCTTTCCTTTACAGCGTCAGTCAGCGGCGGGACGCGGGTTCTCCGGACGCAGCGCAGATACGATAAGCGCGGCGAACATCACCATTGCGGCGGCGAAGAAGGCGCGCTTCATCCCCGCGATGAACACTAGCTTTATCTCGATGCCGCCTGTCTCCGTTACCGCCGACAGGTCCGGCGCGAAGCCCTGCGACGACATGGTGAACACGACTATCGCCGTGAAAATAGCGATGCCAATCAGACTCGCAGAAGTACGCACGAGATTCAGGAACGCTGAAGCCACGCTGAACTTACGGCTGTCTATCGCCGTCATTATTGCGCTCGTGTTCGGCGACGAGAACAGCCCGATACCCGTGCCTTCAAGAAATATGCTGAACATGACCTTCATGGTCGATGAGTTTTCGTCTAGTGTGGAGAATAGTAGCATCCCCGTGCCGGCGAGCGCCATCCCGACGACGGTCAGCCAGCGCGTGCCAATCTTGTCGGACAGACGCCCGCTGACCGGTCCCCATACACCAATCGCGATCGACCCTGGCACCATCAGCAGACCTGCGTGGCTCGGCTCCAAGCCAAGCCCTTGCACAAGGTAGAACGGCATAATGAAGTACACCGCCGACCCCGCGAGGAACGACAGGAAGCGCGCCGACACGCCCAGCGAGAACACCTTGCTTCGGAAGAATGTAAGGTCGAGCATCGGCGCTTCTGCCTTGCCTTCCCACCAGACAAACAAGGCGAGAGACGCAACCGCCGCGCCGATTCCGCCAAGTACCACGGGCGAATCCCAGCCGAGTCGGTGGCCATTCGTGATGGATAGTAGGAAGCAGACTAGCACGATGGACGACAACGCCGCGCCTGTCCAGTCGAAGCTTGTTCTTGCAGGCTGACTGTCGTCACGATTCACCTCGCGGCGCAGCACCACGGCAGCAAGCAGCAGCGCGATAATGCCTACGCATGCGCTCGCCGCGTATATCGAGCGCCATCCGAACAGACTGACCAGAGTGCCGCCTATCACGGGTCCGCCGACTGCGCCGGCGCCGATGATGGACATATACAAGCCGATAGCTTTGCCTCGCTCTCGCTCCGGGAAGATGTCGGCGACCATCGCCATGCCGTTCGCCTCGATGCCCGCCACGCCTATGCCTTGCAGCAACTTCGCCGCAATCAGCATCGGAAACGCGACCGCAGTGCCGCCGATTATCGCCGCCGCCACAAATATGGCGAAGCCAGCCATGAACACATGCGACCGCCCGAATATGTCTGACAGCCGCCCAACAGGCATAAACATCACGCTTGTGCTAAGCGTGAACCCTAACGCGATCCATTGCGCCGCCGGCAGGTCTGCGCCAAAGTGCTCCGCGATTCGCGGCAGCGCGATGTTCACGCCCGATTGGTCGGTAACGGTGAGAAACAGACCTAGCGCGACGGACGAGAACACCCACCACTTGTAGTTCGCGCTGCGCGTGATACGCGCGACAGGCCCCAGAGCGAGATTCATTCAGTCGTCGCCCTAGTCGGATTCGCCGGGAAGGATAATCTTCCGCAAGGTGTGCCTGCGATTGTGGGTATAAGGCCGCACTTCCGAGGGCCAGCGGCCGGATTCGGACGCTTCCATCCACGCGTCGCTAGTAATGACATCCGGGCTTTCCACCTCGTATATCGCGCTGTACTGCGGTTCGTCTTCGACTACGATGGTTCTCAGTTCGCCGCCGATAGCAAGCGTAAGCTCCTGCCGCTTGAACCGCGCCACCGACACGACTCCCGGCACCTTGTTCAGCAGCGGCACATGCTCGGTGTCGTACACCTCGTTGAACAGCGCCTCCTGCTCCACCGGAATGTCCATACTCGCCGTGAAAAGATAACGTCCCTTGACTGGCATGATTTTCTCCTTTCATGTTTGTGTATCGTGCGCGATTATAGCAGACTTCCGACTTGGCACGATTGTGGGACATCCATTCGGAAAGCGCGTCCTGCCCTTATCGCGTGTTCATGTTACAATACGGCGAAATTCAAGCCAGCGGCATCAGACAGAATTACCACAAGCAACGCTTTGGAGGCGCACCAATGATAAACAGATTCGGCAGCCTGTTCGCGGGCCATATCGACTTGGACGACATGGGCTTTGACGCCACCCCCGCGAACGACCGCTTCTACTCGAACGAGCGGCTCGCAACTGTCTTCGACAAGACGGACGCCATCGCTAAGACGATGGACGACAAAGGCTACAACACCTTTTGGATGGCGGAGCACCACTTCCAGCGCGAAGGCTACGAGTGCATCGGCAACCTGCTGATGGAAGCCGTCCACCTATGCCACATCACCGACAACATCAAGATCGGCTGTGGCTTCAATATCGCTCCAATGTGGCATCCGCTGCGCCTCGCAGAAGACTACGCAACCGCAGACATCCTGACGAAGGGACGCACCATATTCGGCGTGGGGCGCGGCTACCACACCCGTGAAGTCGAAGTGTACGGCAACCCGATGCTGGACACGGATGCCAACCGTGAACTTTTCGAAGAGCAGGTTGACATCATCATGAAGGCGTTCCATAGCGATTCGTTCTCGCACCACGGCAAGAACTACACCATACCGCCGCGCGTACCTTATCGGGGTTACGAGCTGGAAGAGATAACGCTCGTCCCACGCCCACTAAGGCAGCCGGTCGAGTGCTGGCAGCCGGTAGTCAGCGCGAGCGAACGTGGCTTACGCTTCATGGCGAAGCACGGTATCA
>VXRI01000303.1:3172-5665 GCA_009838595.1 Chloroflexota bacterium
GTATCAAGGGCATCATCGGCGGCGGCGCGGCGCCGGGCGGCGCGGCGCAGGCAGTCGTGGAAGCGTGGCAGCGCATCGAGGCGGAGCACGGCAGAGAGACCGAGCAAGGCGGAAACCTCATCGTCAGCTTCTCCGTTTATCTCGCCGAATCCACCGACAACGGCATCCGCGAGGCGCGCTCATTCTTTGAGGAGAACATGAAGATGTTCGCGCCGCTCGGCTTCGTGCGGGGTTTGACCGACGACCAGATAGAGGCGCTTGGAGACCCTGACCGAGTGTACACCGCTAATCTGCCCACTCTGGAGCAGGCGGCCGAAGGTGGCTCGTGGCTCATCGGCACACCGGAGCAGATTACCGAGCAATTGATGGGCGTGCAAGAGCGATGGCCCGGCTTGGAGGAAATCAACGTTGGCATGCCGGTGGGAACGCCTCAGTCCGTCATCATCGAGCAGCTAGAGCAATTCGCCGAAGAGGTGATGCCCGCCTTCAAGGGCTAGCCGCATAACCAGTTGGACGCAGAATAGCCAGCCGCAACACAGGATTTACGAAGCCGTCCGCCTAGCAAAAGGGGGACGGGGTTGGGGTCTCGCTTGCTCCAGTATATGCAATGTATTAACATGAGAATGAGTCCGCTTGACGCTCTCTGCCGTGTGTTCCTGTCATCTCTGCCAAAGCGACTACGCTCTACATTGATATTGACTATCATTAGCGCGCTCGAATTAATCTATTGCTGGTGAGCAATCTGCCGTGATAGGCTTTTCTCTTAACTAGGTTCGGCAGCGAACAAACTCAACGCTTCTCCCTACTTCCCAGTGTTCAGCAGGCAACAAAGCGCGCATAGATTGCAGCGTTGACCATCCCGGTGCAACAGGCATCCCAATACATCACCAGGGGAAATAACACCGTACATATTGATACTTAATATCGTTCATCATACAATCATCCAACTGGAAGCAGTAAAGGAGTAACAACCATGCCTCAGATATTTCGAAAGACCTTTCTTATCGGGTCGATATTGGCGGCGCTGTGCATTGCGCTCGTAGCCTGTGGCGATTCCGCAAGCGAAGAGCCCGCGACGCAACCGCCTGCCGCTCCCGCACAGAGCACCGCTTCCACTGCTCCGACCGCTGCCCCCCCGACTGCGACGCAAGCTCCCGCAGCAACGCCGGCTCCGGCAGCAACTCCCGCCCCAACTACTGCGCCTGCGCCAACGCCTGCGCGGGCTGCTATGCCGGCGACGAGCTCGTCCGGACCCAAAGAGATAACTGCGGTGACGCCATTCGCTCCGGCCGCCAACGGCGCAATCGAAACTGATGACGCCGGCATCTTGATGAGCGCAGGCGCCACTGAGACCATGCTGAAAATCGACTTCGACGGACAAGTGAAGCCGTATCTAGCGCACTCGTGGTCACTCAGCGGCGACGACACTTGGGAGTTCAACCTACGGGAAGATGTGAACTTCCATGACGGCGAGCACTTCGACGCTCAGTCGATAGTCGCGTCGGTCAACTACCTTCTCGGCGTGCCGAACCCGCCAAGAGGATTTACCGCAGACAACATAGCAAGCGTTGAAGCAACGGCAGATTACACTGTGGTCATGAAAACCGTAGAACCCGATTACCTAATGCCTTCGAGATTTGCAACACGCCCCACAGCAGCCTTGTCTCCCATTGCGTATCAGGAGCGCGGCGACGGCCCGCCAAATCCAATTGGTACAGGAACTGGCCCATTCGTCATCGAAGGGGACATATCTATCGAGAGCATCAGGTACGTCAGAAATGAGAACTATTGGGATGGAATCGCTAACCTGAGCGCTGGGGAAACCCTTTTCGTGCCGGATGGTCTTGTGCGCGCCGCGATGCTGGAAACCGGCGAAGCGGACTTGCTGCACCATATGGCGATTTCGCAGCTACCGTTGTTCGATGGCAACTCGGATTTCGTCACGCACCGAGCACAGCAGCCCCGGACGGTTACGCTCAACGTGAACAATAGAAACGGGCTTTTCTCCGACCTAAATGTGCGAAAGGCGGCTCAGCACGCAGTTGACAAGGACGCAATAGTAGCATCCGTGCTGGAAGGCGTTGGCGAGCCTGCGGTCGGTCCGTTCGCGCCTAGCGAGGCATGGGTCAACCCTGACTTGGTGCCGTATGAATACGACCCTGAGCTATCACAGGAGCATCTTGCGGAAGCCGGATACGCCGAGGGCGAGGCGCAAGTCGCGCTGTGGACATATCCTAGCAGAGCGGAGTTCCCCGCAATGGCGGTCGCGCTTCACGAAATGCTGAACGATGGCGGCTTTAGCACGGAAATCCGGCTGGCGCCATGGGGCGCACTCGTGGACGATGTATTTGCGGGCAACTACGATATGTTCCTTGTCTCAAGGGGACACCTGCTTGACGCCTACGACCCGGAAGGCTACCTTTCCGCGGACTACACCTGCGACACCATTGACATCAGCAACTACACCAATTATTGCAACCCGGAAGTAGATGA
>VXRI01000122.1 GCA_009838595.1 Chloroflexota bacterium
ACGGTAAGCTGCGCCTCTATCATCGCCAAGTGCCGGTCTATGCATGCTTGCATCAGGTCTCGCAGCTCGTCGTCGCCGTTCATCAGAACTTCCGCGATGACGAGGAAAGATACTCCCGTCAGCGTGGATGGCGCGACATTGTGGTGCAGAACCTGCCCTAGCCGCGTCAGCCCGGAGTCCGGGTCGCCGTCGATGAGGTCGATACGCTGAGTGAGCTTGCTGTCGATGTCTTCGATAACGCCGGCGAGTATCCGTTTCTTACCGCTGAAGTGGCGATATATCGCGCCTTCGCTAACGCCCACGGCGCGCGCCAGATTACCAATCGTCAGCGACTGCATGCCGTGTCCGGTTATCAGCAATCGTGCGGCGTCAATGATTTCGCGTCTTCTTACGCTGGTGGGACGGCGGGATCTGACAATCATCGGGGCAAGGACCAAGCACTGAGCAGGAGCGTCTATCGCAGTTAACTGCGAATATACCCAAACTATGGGTCAAGGTCAATGCTTGAACTACGGCGCGGGGATTAAGGCGATTAACAGGATATCTGGGCAGAATATACAGGATGGACACGATTATTTGATAAAATCCGCCGCGCGTTCTGCCATGCCTATGACGGTCAGATTGAGGTTGGCGCGAACGGTGTCGGGCATAATGGATGCGTCTATTACGCGCAGCCCTTCGATGCCGTGCACTTTGCCATATTGGTCAACTACGGCATTCGGGTCGTCCGCCGGTCCCATCTTGCATGTGCTGGATACATGGTGCGCGGTAACGACTTCGCGCTTCATCCACGCGTCAAGCGCGCTGTCGTCGCGCAGCATATCGTCGCCGGGCGCAATGCGCCGTTCGACTATGCCGCCGAAGGCATCGTGGCGGAACAGTCCGGCGCACAGCCTAAGCGCTTCGCGGACGCGCTTCCTGTCGAAGGGATGGTCGAGCAGGTTGAAGTTGAGGTACGGTTGCTGCGCCGGATTGGGCGAACGCAATCGCATCTCGCCGTAACTCTCCGCGAGATATAGGCACAGGCTCACGCCGATGCCGGTGGGATGCAGGTTGTCTTGCCCGCGCATCGGTCTGTCCGCCGCGTAGTTGCCCATGTATATCACGAGGTCGTTATCGTATGGCGAATCCGTCGATGTAAAGCGCAGCGTAACTGTGCCGGTGGCGACCTGGTGCGTGTTCAGCGGGAACCCGTCGCGCGTGCGCCATGATATTGGCACATCCGGATGGTCGCGCAGATTGCGCCCAACGCCGGGGATGTCTTCCACGACCGGAATGCCCAAACGCCGCAGTTGCTCTGCCGGTCCCACTCCGGACAGTGCGAGGATGTGCGGCGAGCCTATTGCGCCGGCGCACAATATCACTTCGTCGCCGTGCGCGGTGAACTCGCCTTGCTCGCCGATGCCGCGAACGCCAACCGCGCGCCTGCCCTCGAATACGATTCCGCGCACCTCGCAGTTGGGCATAATGGTCAGCCCTGCCCGGTCGCGAGCCGGGTCTAGGTATGCTATCGCAGTGCTGACACGCAGGCGGTCGTCGATGTTGAAAGCCAGCGGTCCGACACCTGTCGAGTTCGGCTTGTTGTGATCAGGGCAGTCTGCGAAGCCGGCGTCGATGCACGCCTGATAGAACGCCTGCTGCTGCGGCTCCCATTCGCCGGGCTGATGCCGATGCGCGACGATGGGTCCATCCGCGCCGTGGAAATCGTTAGCGAAATCCTTATCGGCTTCGAGTTTGCGTAGATAAGGCAGAACTTTGTCGTAGCTCCACTCGGGGTTGCCCCAACTCGCCCATCTGTCGAAGTCGTCGGGCATTGCGCGCAGAAATTGCGCATCGTTGACCGCGCTTGAGCCGCCGGTAACCCTGCCGCGCGGGATGTCGATATAGGCGCGGTCAGTCGCGCGGGCGCGGTAGTTCCAAATCTGCTCGCCCTCCCAGACGGTCGTGCTCGTGCCGTAGATGTACTTCACAGCATCGGGCATGCGCCGCTGCGCCGGGTAGTCCGCGCCAGCCTCTATTAGCAGCACGGCGCGGGCGGCATTCTCGCTTAGCCGCGCGGCAAGCACCGCGCCGGCAGACCCTGCGCCAACGATGATATGGTCGTATCCCTTACCCATAACATTCGCATTCTAGCATGGGACAAGCCACAGCCATCCCATCCTGTCCATCCGGTGTATTGGTGTAATATACTGCAAATGGGCTATGAACTAATCCGAGAATTGGGTGATATGACGCATGACAACCGACATTCCGCACGAAGTGCACGGAGACGAACTGCCACGCGGCGGGGCACGGCGCACGGTCGCCGTTGACTGCGAGCATGTGGAGAAGATGCTGCACAGAGGCACGCGCGAGCAGTTCGTAGTGTATTGCGACGAGCCGGAGCGCATGGGTGGCGATGATGCTTACCCACCGCCGCTGACATACATTACGATGGGCATCGGCTTCTGACTGCTTACCCAGTTGAAGCGGTACGCTACAATGAGAAAAATCGTCATTGACGAGGCGCGCGTCCATGTGGAGATGGACTACTATCTGTCCGGATCAGTGCTAGCAGGCACGGTGAGCAGCGGCGTAACCGAAGTGCGCTCCGAATTTGAAGTAGGCTCGCCCGCGCCGGAAGCGGACATCGCTTATGTAGTCCGGCTGGCAAAGAACGGCTGCTTCGCGGAACGTCTGGTGGAGACGGCAGTGCCCATCAGAAGCACGCTGACACTGAACGGCAGGCAGATTTAACATCGATGCACAGAACGAGGTAGGATGGATGCCTGTCCGTCCGCCCCTTTGCCTTTGATGGAAGGTTAGAATGGGGGGGGTGATTGCGGTGCGCCAGCGTAGGCGCAATTACTTTATAGCCTACGATTTCGTAGGCATGAGACTCTACCGCGTCTAATGTTCCGCTCATTTTCAGACAATATATGGCCGTTCTTGCGATTGAGCGCCTGTAATCTTGTCAGCGTTATCCTGTTGCACTTTTCTTTTTTGCATGGCGAACATAGCAATAGCAAAATCAAATTGTCATAACGGTCTGTGCCACCGTCAGACTTTGGCATCACATGATCAACCTCAAGTACACGGCTACAATTGCGTTCGCAACCTTGACAGAACGCACCAGTGTCGAGCAGTAGATTAGGAAATTCAGATTGGCACCGTGGTAGAGCGTGCGGTTTTGGAGTTGACATACGGCATGCGATTACCTCTCGTTGGTGTGCTTCAGAGTAGAGCATTGCATACCGTCGCAGTTAGACAATCATAGCTTAGTATGACCAGTTTCACACTCATGATGCGGGCTGCGCCTTGTCAATTTCATCATCAGCCGCATTTATTCTGCCCGCATTAGCACACGCGAACGGTAGGCATGATTACTGACGATAGACAATAGCCGCTGCCTTATTCGCCAGTGTAGAAGGCGGTGGTGCGCTGCGCGGCGGCTTGCGCGGTGGCGGGTGGCGTTCCGGCGGCGATGGCGGCATTTGCCCAGCCGTCGCTGCTTCCCACGATGAATGCCTTGCCGTCTTGCGATGTGACAAACGCCACTTCGTCCGGCTTTGGCGCGGACGGCTGCGCGATGTGGAGCGCCAGCCCTAACAAGCCCATTTCCCAACCGACGCCGCTTGCGCCGGGCCCGTATTCGTCCCAGTGTGGCGACAGCAGCGCCGTGTGCGTCAGCGTGAGCCTCGCGCTGTCCGGAGATTCGCCGTGCAGATGCACCTGAACCCAGCTGACATCGCCGCCGAACTCCCATGTCAGCGCGAAGTGAGACCGCCGCTCGCAGGCGATGATATGCCCGTCCGCGTTGCCTTCAAAACTGTAATGTCCGCCCTGTTCTAGATCGCCGCTGATTGGCAAGAACCATCGCGGTATGCGTTCCCGGCTCGTAATGGCGTCCCACAGGTCGCCTAGCGTGGTCGCAAGGGAACGGGACAGCGTAACGGCGCGGGCGGGTTGTCCATCGCGCTGCGGCGCCGCCACCGAGCGCTCTACCGCAGCGAGATGAGATTGTACATCGAAATTCATAGCCGTCTTCCGCATCCTGTATATCCTGTACATCCATGTTATATTTCTGGTGGCGAAAATGCACATGCTATACAACGAAACGCGATACGAAAGGATACTGCAATGAATACAGAGCGCAAACCTGTCGCGGTGGTGATTGGCGCGACATCGAAGTGGCAGTCGGACGGGCGCAATACGCGGCTGATTCACGGCGCGGATTTGGACGACAGCGACCTGCCCGTCGGCGTGCGTTGGGGCGTTGGCGGCGCAATATCGCAGAAGTTCGCGCAGGAAGGCTTTCTCACCGTGCTCACGACGCGCAACGCATCGAACGCAGCAGCCTTGCAAGCAGCAATCGGCGAACAAGGTGGGGCGAGCATCATCGTCGAGCTCGACCTATCGTCTCATGAGTCCATTTCCAACGCATTCGCGCAGATAAGAGAAGAAGCCGGCGAACCTGACATCCTCGTTTACAACGCGGGCTACATCGACGGGCGCGACCTTCCTCCGGAAAAAGAACTGCTGGAACATATTCCGTTCGAGATACTCGAGACGGCGCAGCACATATCCAGCAGCGGACCTTTCTTAGTCGTCAAGGAAGTGCTGCCCGCGATGCGAGAGCGCGGCGAAGGGACGATACTGTTCTCCAACAACTCGTCGTCGTTGCGGGGCAAAAAACGCTACACGGGGCAGTCGCTGTACTATCCGCGCGTGCTGATGCGCACACTGGCGCAGGCGCTGACGGAGGAGTATTCCGAGTACGGCGTGCATGTCGCCAATGTGGTGATAGACGGCACAATTGACTCGCCCGGCACGAGAGCGACGCCGCGCGCGCAGGAGCAGCCGGAATTGCTGATGAACCCGGTGAAGATAGCCGAGGCGTTCTACTATCTGCACACGCAGGACAAGTCCTGCTGGACGCACGAATTGCAGCTGACACCGCATCCGGTGAAGCCGAGCTTTTAGGGGGCGCGGATTGCCCAGCGTTGGCTGAACGGCGGCACTGCGCATTTTTGGTGCGTGTTCGTGTTCGAATCATCATTCCCGCGTCCTCAACAGTTCGGCGCACAACCTGAGCGCTTCGCGGACACGCTTGCTGTGATAGACCCAGCGCCCTCTGTCGTCAGGCCGCGCACGCGGGAATCTATCTGAGTATGTCTTGGGTGATGTGATTTATCCTGTGCATGCAATTAGGCGAGAGTGCCGACGGCTAAAACGGGGTTACATCAGCGGTATTTGGGTTGTTTTCACTCTGACTGCGCCGGCGCCTGACCACAACCGCAAGTATGACAATAACAACTACGGCCGCCGCAAGGAGTGCGCTCTCAATCTGAATCATGAGCATTCTTACGGCGGATGTGCTTGACGCTTTTTGTAAGCTATTCCACACTTCCTCGGAAGAAGCGGCAGGTTGCCCGACATATACGGTGTCGCGTTCATTTGGATACACATGAAGTTCGGCATCGCGTGGCATAGCATCTATTCGGATCGTTCGCTGGTCTTCAGTGATTATATTTCCGATGCTGCTCTCACTTATCTCTCTGGCGCACCATGTCTGATACGAGGCTCCAGGATTCAGCGCCAACGGTTCGCCTTCTCGCGGAAGCTTGACAGCCGGGTTTAACTTAATATCGTTAGCGTGGGT
>VXRI01000266.1 GCA_009838595.1 Chloroflexota bacterium
TCATGAACGCTCGCAGCGACTTGCTGCCTGCCATGCCTAAAGGCTGAAATCTGTCCCCAGGCGGTCGTACCCGTATCCGCAGCCCGCTGCCTACGCTGTCGAGGTCCAGCGTCTCCACGATTGTCGTGCCGTCTTGCCATTCTGCAGACGCGGCGATTTTGCGTGCACTGGCGAGAATCTTTTCATGTTCGGATGCTTTTAATTCTTCCATGGAAGCTCTGATACGCCAAGCGCCCGTCTGAACTTCACCCGGCACGGTAAGCGGAAATTCGCCGCGTAATTTGGGCAACGACGACAGCCGCTCATCGAGCGTGTCAGCATTGCCTATAAACGCCTTGCCGTAATCTGTCGTGAAGCGCATATTTTCGGGCAAGTCCAGCATCTTGCCGGGCGCGCCGTTTAGCAGGCGTGTCGCGTCTAGGATATGCCGCTGTGTTACTTCGCCGCCGATTGCTTCGATGGCGTGGCGCAGCACATAGCCTTGAATCGCGGGATGTTCGTGGTGTAGCGCAGCGGTGTTTAGCACTACGACCTTGCTGTGTCCGTCACCGGTCATCTGTGCCACACCGTCCCACACGGCGGCGGCGCGTTCTCGAATGTAATCGCTGTCTTGCGTGGCATTTCGCGCTAGACGCAGCAACGCCGCTTGCATTGACGGGTTCATCTGCTCCAGCAGCGGCATTAACTCCAGGCGGATGCGGTTTCGCAGAAACTCCGGCGATGTGTTCGATGAATCAACGCGCGGCGTCAGCCCCAGCGCGGCGCAGTATGCATGAGTCTGTGCGCGAGTCGTATTCAGAAGAGGGCGGAACAACGCGATTGTCTTGTCATTGCCGTCGCTCTTGCGCTCGCCCATCCCTGCGATGCGCCGCATGTCCAGCATCTGCATTCCGCGCATGCCGTCCAAGCCGCTGCCGCGAATTATGTGCATCAGCACGGTCTCCGCTTGGTCGTCCGCCGTGTGTCCGAGCGCGATGGTCTCCACGCCGTATTGTTCAGCCGCATCGGCGAGGAAGGCGTAGCGCACTTGCCGCGCCGCATCTTCAAGGGATAATCTGCGCTTATCACGAAACGCGGCAACATCCGCACTTTCGCAGGTGAATGGGATGCCGATTTGCGCGAATACGGACACCGCGAACTCTGCGTCTGCGTCTGATTCCGCGCCGCGAAGTCTATGGTTGAGGTGTGCGCCGTACAGTGTCAGCCCACAGTCGTTTCGCGCGCTATGCAAGGCATACAGCAGTGCCAGGGAATCGGGACCGCCGGACAGCGCGACAAGAATGCGCCTGCCTGCGAGGTCGTGTTCTACCAGAGCGTCGGAGACGCGCCGCCGGATTGCGCCGACAAGACGGCTATCATCCGCCCGTATCATTTCTTGCCGCGCTCAGCCTGCCGCCCTCGAAGGTGTTTGTGCGCGTAATCTTGATGGTCTCAATCTTGAGATTACGCATCTCGATGACCTCAATCTTCAAGTCCTCGTAGTCTAGCATCTCGCCTTCGTGAGGGATGTGCCCGAGCTTGTCGAGAATGAAGCCCGCCACCGTGTCGAATTCACCGTCCGGTAAGGACAAGTCCAGCTCGTCATTTGCCTCGTCGATGCTCATTGCCGCATCGACTTGGAAAGTATTCTCGCCGATATGCTCGTACTCTTCTTCTGGCGCCGCGTCTTCTTCGCCGTGCGCGCCAACGACTTCCTCGGACAGCCGCTTGAGCGTAACCAAGCCCGCCAAGCCGCCGTATTCGTCCACGATGATAGCCATCTGCTTGCCGTTGCTGCGCATCTCATCGAACAGCTCTGCGGTGCGCTTCGTTTCAGGCACAAACAGCGGCTCGCGCGTCACATCCGTCACGGTCGCGTCGAGCGCCAAGCCGCCGTTGTCCGCCATCGTACGCAGCACGTCCTTCGCCGAAAGGATACCGACGATGTCGTCGCTCGATTCGTTATACACGGGGAAGCGCGTGTGCGAGTGCGCGCCGTACACGCTCAGGAACTCGCTGAGCTTGGCATCTCGCTGCACACTGACAATTTCCGGGCGCGGCGTCATCACCTCGCGCACTTGCATATCGCCGAAGCGAAAAACCTTCTGCAACAGCTCGGCTTCGGACGGCTCCAAGACGCCCTCTTCTTCGCCGATGTCGATGAGCGTTCGCAACTCACCTTCGCTTATGTAATCCCGCGCCTGTTGTTCAACACCTAGTATTCTGGTCGTGAACCGGGTAATGAATTGCATCAAGACGATGATAGGCCAGAATAGCCTTTCTAGCATGCGAAGCGGCCGCGCGTACCAGAATGCGAGTCGTTCGGACTGGTGCACGGCGATGGTTTTGGGAATGGTTTCGCCGAACACGAGCAATAGTGCGGTGCCCGCGACGGTGGCGATGATTGTCGCCATGCCTTCGCGCCCCTCACCGAGCAGGTCGAGCACGACCACGGTTATCAGGGCGGTGAACGCCACATTGACGAGGTTGTTGCCGAGCAGGATTGTGGACAGCAGGCGTTCGGGGCTTTCGAGCCACGATGCGATGCGTTTCGCGCCGGGCCTGCCCGTGTTGACCAGATGCGCAAGACGCACGCGCTCGAGTTTGAGATACGCCGCCTCCGATGACGAGAAGAACGCCGATAGCAGGATACAGATACCTATCAGAATTATACTCGATAACTGTGCTTCCGCCATAGTTGAGATTACCCCCGTTCCGCGCCCTGTTCGCGGGCGCGCCAAAGGCTAGATACGACGCTGCGGCTGACGGATTGGCTATAGCCGCGCCTGCCCAAATAGCCATAGAGTCTGCGGTGAAAGGTCTCGTAGTCGACGCCGCGCAACCGGTGAGCGTACTGTTCGGCGGCGCGCTTGGCGCTTTCGGAATCGTCGCACTCGCTGACGGCGGCATCGACAAAATCGCTCTTGACGCCTTTGTTCAGCAGTTCGCGCTTGATGAGCCACGCGCTGCGCGGTTTCGTGCGGAGTCTGCTTTCAGTCCAGAGACGTGCGAACTCGGCGTCGTCGATAAGTGAGCTGCGGCGCAAGTCAACAACGACCCGTTCCGCGACGTCGCGGGGAAATTTGCGGCACAGATAATCAAGAACCTCATATTCGGTCCTTGGTCGGAGTGCCAGGAGGCGGATTGCGGAGGCGCTTGCGCGCCTCGTCTGGCTACTGTCGCTATCGTCGTTCATTTCAGGTCACACGGACCCTGCAAACTCCCACTGCGTGTGCTGCGCGATAGCAGCACACAATGAAGGTGATGATAGTAGGTAAGAAAGTACAAAGTGTGCAAGCACAGTGTATCAAGGCAAAGGCCGCGCGTAAAGGCGGGGTATGGGCGTTGTTGGCACTTTACATCCATTCAATCGTTGACGCCATCTCTGTTCTCGACTGTCCTAAATGTAAGCGATATACGACGTCCGCGCTTCGTGCCGTCCTTTTCCCTCTTGCGGGGCGCGATGCCATGCTGCCAGTCGTAGCGCGACTCATCCGTGAGAAAAACACACGACCCGGTTTCCAGCATCGCCGGTAGCTTATCGCTCCGCTTCAGTCTGAAGTCCATCTCCCAGTCTTCTAGCAACGATATGGTGCAGACCGTTGGACCGAATCCGCGATGGTCGATGTGCATCGCAATGCCTTGCCCAGACTCATATTCGTTGACGATAACCTGCTCAGGCGGTCTATCGAACAACTTGCCGCCGTCCGGCAACTCAACATCGTGATAGAGATTCTGCGCTATCGTATCCAACCAATCCGGCAGCGCGCCGATGTACATATCAGGCGTAATGGCGCGCGCCTTGTAGTCGTAGCGCCAGCCGTAGTGCTGCACCCGCCTTCGTAGGTCGTTCAACCACTTATCATAGGCGGCATCCACCCTCTTGACGCACTCTATTTGCTGTTGCAGCGACAAAAAGCCCCGCACATAATATAGTCCGTCGACGCCTTCTATCGCATTCACGCCGTCAGTCGCGCTTGCGTCCTTGTTGACATGTCTGTCGGTAACCTTGCCAGTGATTTCTTCGTCGACGCTCCACAAGTCTAGTTGAGGCGCTTGCGTAAAGCAGGAGATATGAGGAGCCGGGTTACGCCCAGTCCACTCAGTCGTTGACACCATCTAACTCCCGACCTTACCTATGTAGCCAAGGCATGAAATGGCTTAAACCACCGCTGGGGTCTGTTCGACCTCTGGCTCGTGTCGCCTCGCTCTCTCCGTAGTCATTCTTGGCACGAACTTCAAGTTCATATTCGGTGTCGGGCTTCAAATCGACAAAGTTGCATGATGTAAATGGGGTCTCGAACCCATGACTCCATTTGCCACTCCCTGCCTCCCTTATCCGAACTACATATACTACCGGCGGTGCCCATTCCCCTCTAACTCTAGTATACGAATGTGGAACGTCTTTGCATCTGCGTCCCAAGAAATGGGTGGGGTTGACCTGACTTGCGTTTGACCAATTATCTTGTTCCACCTTTTACTACCGTTTGTCAGTTGTCTTTTTGATAAATCGTCCCCCAAATAGTCATCCATGAACATAACTCACGAACTGAAGCGTGTTAGCCTGTACTCGCTTCGCGCCTACGAAGGTATTCCATAGCGTCATCAAGAAGATTTTCACCGTTCTTGAATCGCCCTAGTCCCGTATTACAACTATCGCATATTATCCCTCGCGGCATACCCGTCTCTTGGTCGTGGTCAACGACGATCTTAACATTCACATACGCTATGCTGTACTTCCTGCATATAGGACATTGCCATAAATCACCTTCAGCTGGACCATGTTCTTCAAGATATTCCCTTCGAACTCTAGCGCTCATCGTTTTGCCGCTATCCACAGAAAAACATTCTATGCAACGAGGTCGACGCACTTTCGTTCCATCGCTGCGCGTCTGGTTTATAGAAAATCCATCGACTGCTTTGAGCAGATCGCAGTTCAGACAAATTTTGTTGTCGTATTGATCTCCCGTCTGCGTCGGATCAAAAGAATGCACATCTTCGTTTCTGACCCAGTACAGACGACGCTTGCCCACAACGAACACTAGGCTGTGTGTACGCCTGCGACCATCAAGGTATGCAATCGCGTTCTTCCCGATGTCATCAGGCTCACGATTCATACGGCCATTGTCGTCAGCCCACGCCTGACCAGATTCAACTAGTACGCAGTCTTTACGCGTATATGACATCGCATTTCCTCTACCAGATCGGCTCTACGACAGCATCCACCCGCTCCCGCGCAATCTTAATGTAATCCTCTGATATATCTATGCCGATGTATTTTCTCCCATGCATCTTTGCCATTTTGCAGGTAGTGCCGGAACCGCACATAGGATCAAGTACTACATCCCCTGGATTCGACCAAGACAATATATGATCCTCGGCAAGTTTCTCTGGAAATACAGCAGGGTGCTGAAATGCGATTTTGTCTCGCGTAGTTCCCCCAAGACCAACCGCGTAGGACCAGATGTTAGTGCACGTCTTTTCCTTGTTCAGCCGCCCGCGCCGCTTCCTGTTGATGCCGTCGGGCAACTTGTTGTGCGTTAACAACTCTTCCCCGTGACGCACCGTCGGTACTTTGAGAGGATTGAAAGTCTTAGGCGGTCCATTCTTCGACAGCACCAGCATGAACTCCCACGCGTTCGTGTAGGC
>VXRI01000063.1 GCA_009838595.1 Chloroflexota bacterium
CTGTAGCGGTTACAGCGAAATGTGGCGTTCTAGTTTTCCATACCGTCGCCACCCGTCATCCTGCCGTAAACGAAATATGGGTTGATGTACTCCCATACAATTTCGCCGCGCTGCGTAACCTCAAAGAGACGTCCCGGCGCGCCTTCGCAGATGAGCGTGTTGCCGTTGGGCAGCCGCTCCGCGCCGCTGATATTGTAACTGTAGAACGATATTGCCGGTGCGCCCCGATTTTCCCCGTAGATATCATTCCTCGCCGGGTCAACCTCTATCACGCGCGAGTAGTTCACTCCCGGTCTCTGCGCGCCGTTGTCAAAGAGCAGCACGCGCCCGCCGTCCACCCAAGTCGGGTGATGCTGGTGGTATATTTCGCCCGGACCCCACTTCCACTTATACTCGCCGCTTGCCCTATCCACGATTCCCACCGTGCTGGTCAGGCGAAAGCTTACCAGCATATCGCCGTCGGGAGTGAGATTGACGCAATTGGCATGCGTCCACTCGCGACGTGGGCTCAGCGGGCCTATAATATCTTCGTTAACATCCAAGTATTCCCAAGAGCGCCACTCTGAGACAGTCTCGCCGTCGGGCGTAACCTCGCGCACAACATCGCCCAACATGCCCGGCGCGAAATCGACATCGAAACCGCCCTTCACCTGCGCTTCGAGTTCTTTAGGGATCGCCTCCCACAGCAGCAGCAGCGTGTTGCCGTTCGGCATGCGCTCGAAATCGTGGTGCAGCATCGGGTCGCGGTACGCCCAGACGACGTTGCTGTCCCAGTCCAGTTCCACGATTGCCGCCGACGACGCGCCCAAAGTCTCCACACCGCCGGCGTCTTGCGGACGGGCTACGCGGCATAGCAGGTTGCCGTTGTCCAGCAGGTACGCATAGGCTATACCCTCGTCCAATTGCCAGCGGTGGACGAGATTGCCTTCCATATCGATGAGGTAGGTGTTCTTGCCGCCGTGCGTAGTGGAAAACAGCGTGTAGCCCGCATAGCAAGCTGCCGGCGTATAATGAATCAGCCCGACCGGATGGTGAATAGACCAGCCCATAAGTCCCCCTACGCAATTGCGCGTTGCATCGTCGCCTATTGTCGAATTGTCGCCAATTCTCGCCTATTGGCGTTTAAGCCAAGTCAAATTACGGCGGATTATAGCAGGTTGGTTGGGCTTGCAAATTAGCGGTATATGGCAATATGTTTGCAATATGGAGACTAACCGAGAACTTGTCAGGCGCCGATTGGAACGCGATGGCTGGTATCTTCGACGGCATGGCGCTGGTCACGACATATACAGACATCCGAGTATCAGAGGCATCATAGCCCTGCCGCGCCACAGAACGCTTTCCCCAGGAGTGCGCGCACTACCGCAAACAAGGCGGGCTGGGAAGAATAGGAGAATCATCGATGGACTATCCTGCGCTTATAGATGATGGCGAAGATGGCGCGTATGGCGTGGCGTTCCCCGATATTCCCGGTGTTGCGGCGATGGGCCGCACCATTGAGGAAGTTCTTCGCAACACGGAAGATGTCCTTATGGACTACGCTATCGAAACTGAATTGGACGGCGATGAACTCGCGCGTCCGAGCCGCCCCGATGCTGTTGAAACGCCTCCTGGAAGTCGGCTTGTAACCGTCACGCTGGCAAGGCGTGAGGTGCAGGTTTCTTAATCTGTCCGGGCAGGAATGTCCTTAGGTTCCGCCCGCCATTCCATGAACGCAGCCGGCGCCAGCGCGACAACACACAGCGCAGCCGCCACTACGAAGAAGTCGCTGAACAGCGTTAAGCCCGCGTCCGTGAGCTGCTGCTGCATTTCGGCGATTCGCGCTTGCGCTTGCTGCGCCGTCTCGCCGGGTAGCGCGAAAGGCGCACCGATGCTCCCCACCAGATCGTCGAATCTACCCGTTCCCCACGCCGTCAGCCCAGCGACTCCGAGCGTCATCCCAACCACGCGCATCGTAGTTACCAGCGCCGCCGCCGCACCGCGCACATCGTCGGAGACGGAGTTCGTTGCCGCCAGCGCGACGGGCGCGATGAGCAGCCCAAAGCCGAAGCCCGCAGTTGCCAGATGCACGGTCAACCATGGATCCGCGATGTCCAAATCCCATCCACTCATCAACCAGAAGCCCAGCGCAGCAAGCATCAGTCCCAGTGCAGTTGGCAGACGGTAGTCGTATCGCTGGCACGCGATGCCGCCCAGCACCGCGCCGGCCGGTATCGCCGCCGTCATTCTCAGCAGCATCAATCCGCCACCCAACGGCGATTCACCCAGCAGTGTGTTCGCCATCAGCGGCACGGTTACCATGCCGATTATCAGTGCGCCGCCGACGAACAGGTGCGCCGCGTTCGCCGCGACGAACGCCCGCGCGCGGAACATCGCTCGCGGCAGCAGCGGGTCCGTCGCCGTGCTCTGCCGCAGTACAAACAGCCCTAACGAGACCACAGACACCGCAAACCACAGCACCATCAGCGCATCGAGCTCGTCTATTCGCGCCAATGCGAGTGTTAGCGCGGCAAGGCTTGTCGTTACGAGCACGCCGCCGATGTAGTCTAACCTTGCCGGATGTCGCGGGCTTTTCGGCAACAGGATTAGCGTGCTTACAATGATTACGGCGCAGAGCGGGATGTTCAGCCAAAATACCCACTGCCACGCGAGAAACTTGGTGATGACGCCGCCCCAGAGTGGCCCGATGACGCCGCCAGCCTCGGCTGACGCGCCGACCAGACCAAGTGGTGCGCCGCGCTTATCGGGCGGGAACAGGTCGCCGACGATTGCGATTGCGATTGGCACGAGTGCGCCCGCTCCCAGCGCCTGAAACACGCGCAATCCGATGAGCCAGTTTATGTCGGTCGCCAGTGCAACGCCCGCCGACCCAACCATGAACAGCAGCAGCGACGCTACGAACGCGATGCGATGCCCCCAGATGTCCGACAGCCTGCCGATGAACGGCATTGCCACTACATATCCGAGCAGGTATCCGGTGATAATCCAGGACATGTGGTCCAGATCGACAACCGTCAGATTGAGGTCAAGCATCATCTGCGGCAACACAGTAACAACGACCGTCTGGTCGTCCGCCGCCACAAATACTCCGGCACCCACCACCGCCAGCGCGAAATAAGCCCTGCCGCGCGACAAATCCGTGTTCAATGCGCCATCCTAACCAACATGATTTCCTATACTAACTATCCCAAATGCTTACGGTACATACTGACACAGGATCGCATCATAGCGCAGTGGGGAATGACAAGGATGGCAAGTGTGTCAACTATGATAGCGTTTCCATTCGTATGGCCAAAATAACAAAGCCCGTTCGTCCTGAGCCTGTCGCCCAAGCTTGTCGAAGGACGAGAACTCGGGGCGCGTGGTTCGACAAGATTACCACGAACGGCAGTAAAACACTCTTGACCACCTAGAGGAAAACGCTATCGGCAACGGTTCAATCCTTGCACATACATCAGAGTTCTTTGCTCACCATACTAACATTCGCCCATAGGGAGCCCATAAGGAGAAGGGACTTTTTCGCAACTTGCTTTTTTGCGAGAAGTTAACTTCTATGTTTATGGCGCATGATTGCACTACCACCCCGCCGGCGCTTCTATGTCCGGCGGCTCGTTGAAGTTGGACAGCGTGATGGTGCGCTTGATGCCATCGGGTTCGGTGGGCGTGATAATGCCTTGCAGCTCAGCGTGCGTGAGGTGCAGATGCGCCTTGTCGATTGTCAGCGTTACATCGACGCTGCTTTGCGGCGTTGTTTCGCCGAACAGCGGCGCAAGCGCAGATACGGGCAGCGTACCGCCAATTCGGAATGCGCCGCCGTCGTGCGATATGAGCGTAGCGTGTCGCACTTGCGACAGTATCTCCGCGATGCCCTGTGACGGAGCGAAGAACTTCAGCGGGTTGAGCGTGGACGCCGCCGCATGCCACTCGCCGGTCAGCGGATTGGTCATATACACATCCTCTCCGATGGCGATGAGGCTGCCCTTTACGACGAAGTTGCCCGCCGCGCCGGTGAAATCGAGGGCGAGCTTGTCCGGAACGGCGACTTCTCCGCTCACATCCGTAAGCGACATCTCATGCCCTTGACCCAACGGAGTGCCGCCGCCTTCGTGCTCGATACGAAAGCGATACGATACTATCGCCGCCATCGTGTGCCCACAGTCCTCGAGTATCGCCAGCGGGTTGATTGGCGTGGGCGTGGCAGTCCCCACGCGCATCGCAGGCGCAGACGCGCCACCACACGCTTGCGAGAGCAATGCGACCACTACCAGCAGCGCTGGCGCAATGCCGAGAACTAAAGCGGACTTTGGCATCTTGATATTGGGCATTTTCATAGACTTAGGATGTACGCCGTCGCCGTTGATGCAGTCCCCTACCTTTTGGACAGGATAGAGAAAGGATTCCTTTGGACTAACGGCAATGGGCGGTATCATCGTTTCGAAACTATTCATCATGATGATGTATCGCACTATAGGCAATCTGTCATTTCCCGCTCCGTTTCGGAATGCAAGACTAGGTTCTATTGACATTTCACAATTGCGTCCCGTCATTCCTGCTTCCGCATGAATCCAGTGCTTGCAAACGGTGTCAATGAGACAAAATAGCTACACTGTGAGGTTCTGGGTTCCCGTTTTCACGGGAATGTCGCAAATATCAACACGCCCCAGAAGGCGACACGGAAATATCAGAACAAGCAGCCGTGCGTTTGATTACCAAAATGCGCTGTGGCAATACGAGGCAATACGAATTATGCACACCGCCTTTGACGGCACAAAGCGAACGCAAAAGAGACTCCATCCACTTATGCGGATGGAGTCTCTTTTGTTGACATCTATCGTGTCTTTGGTGCCGTCTCTGGCGGATGCTCGGATAACGGTGGTGATTAGCCTTGCCTAGGTTATGCCCTTGCGCCGAGCCTGCGCTCCCTATAGAGCAGGGCGCCGCCGGTGGCTAGGAGCATCATCGCTGCGAAAAGCATCAGATGCATCGCGGTCGGCACATAGTTGTCGCCGACTACGGGCGCTGCCGCATCCATCGGAGCAGGCAGCGTGAATGTCGCCATGCGCTGCGCCTGCAGGTAGGCGTCGCTCGCTCCGCCCATGCCGGATGCTTCGACGCCGTCAGCGGCTGCCATCAACTTGCCGTTGACGATGTTCAGCAAGGTCTTCGCGGTATCGAGGTTGTCAGCCGCCATCACTGCCGCCGAGTCTTCCTTCGCTGCTGCCGCCCAAGCCGCCACATTTGCGCTGGACGCCATTACTGCAGATGCGTTGGAATCGACATCGGACCTGCCGGACGCTTCAGCTGCCGCCGCTGCGCCTTCGCTCGCAGCCATCGCCAGCGCGCTAATGCCGTCATCGGCGTCGATGATGCCCACAGCTTCTTCCGTAGCTGCGTTCAGAGCTTCGAGGCTGTCGGCTGCCTGAGCCTCGGCGATCTTCGCCATAGCGGCGTCAACCTGAGACTGCAACATTGCAAGCGTGCTGTCTTCACCGACTATCAGCCCGCGAATGTGGTCGATCGAGCCGTCAACGCTGTCCGAGAACGCCATCATGCCAGAAGGCGCGGGATCGTCGTCCGGAACGGTTTCCACGGTGATGACCGCGGTATCGTAC
>VXRI01000049.1 GCA_009838595.1 Chloroflexota bacterium
CTTCACCGGGTTGTTGCGCCCCAGGACACTGTTCTTGTTGAACAGATTCATCCGCTCCTTGTTCTTTGGCGTAACGTCCATCATTACGGCGACGCTGACATAGTTATCGCCGAGCAGCGAGACGAACATCGGCAGGTTGTTGGAGCTGCCCACTGGGATGACGACCCAGCGCGGGTCGAGGCGCTGATAGCCTTTGCTCGCGCAAATCTCGCCGAGAATCTGCAGGTAGATGAGGTCAGCTACCGAATTGACCATCAGGCAGTGTGGTGCTAGGAACAGCGAGTGCGCCAGATTGTGCCCCAATGCGACCCGCAACGGGAACACCGTGTCCTCGTCGTTGCTGAGCGTGTCCGCGCTGATGACCGTGCCCCTGTCGTCCACGTCCTGTACCGTGCGGATGCGGTCGAGCTGGTCGAGGTTGAACATAAACGGCGAGTGCGTGGTGTAAATGACCTGATGCTTTGGCGCGAGCCGCTCGTCGATAAAGCGCAGGAAGTCGTTCTGCGCGAGCGCGTGCAAGTTCAAACCGGGCTCGTCCAGCAGCAGCACAAGGTCGCACTTCTCCTGCTCCTCGATGCTGGAGAAGTATGTCAAGAAGGAGAAGAACCAGACAAAGCCCTTTGAGCGGTCGTCGAACGGCACGGATACGCGGTGGCGGTTGTTCCAGATGCGCACATGCAAAATCGTGCCTTCGTTCAGCGGAGGCAGGTCGTTCGGGTCTGCCGGCGACAGGTCGAACTCCACGCGCAGCTGCTTGTTCTGCGCCCAGTACTCGAACATCTCGTCGGAGATGCTGATGGAAGCGGACTCCAACTCCGCCTTCATGTATTCGTAGTTCGTCTGCGTTTGCAGGTCTTCAAGGTCTGCGCCGACCAGCGCCAGCAACGACATGAATGTGCGACCGGATTCGTCTATGTCTTCGCCCGCCTCAACGCGCCGCAGCATGTCTTGGATGGAAATTCTGCCGTGCATGGTGCTGTACTCGTCGAAATACACGAACTTGGGCAGCATAGAGTGCAGGATGTCCTCGACGACGGCGCGCGGCTCACGCTCGCTGAAGCGGCTGTAGATGTTGGTAATCAGCCTGCCGACGGCGACCGGCTTCACATCGAGCGATTCCAGCGTGCCAAGCAGTTCCATAACGGACGATGCCTCGCTGGCGTGGTTGACGATTTCCGGCGGCAACTCGGAGTTTGCGAGCAGATGCTGCACGACCCCTCTTTCGTCCATGTCGAACTGCCATATAAGTTCGTTCTTGTAGTTCTTGGAGATCGTAATCTCTTCGGATACGATAACGCCTCCGCCTATCTGCTCCGCCATCTCGTATTTTTCGTCTTCGGAGAGTGTCATAACGGCGGTAACGGCGACTGCTGGGTCGTTCATGTGCTGGCGCCGGTACTTGACATAACCCTTGCGGGGATAGTCTTTCAGCTCGAATTCCTGGTCGCCATCGACGGGGTTCAGCCGCTTCAGGGCACCCAGAAACGCCGTCTTTCCGGACTCGTTCTTGCCGACCATAGAGGTTACATCGTCTATATCGACCCATCCGGAGTCGTCAATTGATTTGAAGTCGGTTACCCGAGCGCGAACGAGTTTCATATTTCCTCCTGAATCCACCTGATTGGCGTGCCTATTTCGCTTGTATAATCGCGTTGTCGTGTGGCCGTCGATTTCTTGTCGGTGCATAGACCCGATAACGGCAATTCGTGTATCGTGAACAGAGATTACCTAACCCTGAGCAACGCACGCAAGGAGTTTTTAGGGTTCTGTTAGCCAAAATGTTTTGCATTTGTTTATGCTTATATCTACTCAATTTCCGAAAGCGCGACACAAATAGATAACATCAATAGACAGGATGGATAGAATAGGAGGGGGCAAGAAAATGAAGATAGGCATATCGAATCTGCGGGCGCCGGGCGCGTCTTGGCGCGACACGCTGCGAACGGCAAAGTTGGCGGAAGAGTTGGGATACAGCTGCATCACAATGGGCGAAGCATGGGGCGAGGACGCCTTCACTTCGCTCGCGCAGGTTGCCGCCGTAACCGAAAGAATACGCATCGGCACCAGCATCGTGCCGGTGTTCGCGCGCACGCCTTCCAACATCGCGATGACTGCGCTGAACATGGACAATATGTCCGAAGGACGGTTCTTCTTGGGACTTGGCGCAAGTGGTAAACTGGTCATTGAGGATTTTCATGGCGAGCAGTTCCGCAAGCCGCTGGCGCGAATGCGCGAGTATATCAGCATAATCCGCAAGGCGGCGGCGGGCGAGCGGCTCGACCACAACGGCGAGTTCTTCAAGATTAGCCGCTTTCATATACGATTCAAGCCTTACCGCTCTCACCTGCCCATCTACATAGCGTCTTTGACGCCGGCGAGCCTTCGATTGACGGGCGAAATCGCGGACGGCTGGCTGCCGATATTCCTAGCGCCCACAAGAATGCAGCCGCTGATAGACGACATCCAAAAGGGTGCGCAAGCGGCAGGCAGGGCGATGAGCGACATCGCAATCTGCCCGCAGGTTTCCATCTATGTTACTGACGACATAGACGCGGCGCGGCGGCGAGAACGCCCGCATATCGCCTTCTACATCGGCGGCATGGGCGTCTTCTATCACCAGTATATGCACCGCATCGGTTTCGGAGCGCAGGCAGACGAAATACGCGAGGCGTACCTGAACAGAGAGTGGGATGTCGCGGCGACGCTGGTAACCAACGAGATGGTGGACGCAATGACCATCATGGGAACGCCGGAACAGTGCAAAGAGCAGATGCATCAATTCTTCCGCGCCGGCGTGGACGAAATCCGTCTAGTGTTCAACGAACCGGATGCCTCCGCGCAGATATCCGCGATGAAAGCGGTGGCGCCGGGGGGATAGCCATCAAGCAGGAAATATCATGGGCGGCGCGCTCATTCGCCGCGATATTCCGGCGCACGCCGTTCCAAGAAGGACGCGATGCCTTCCGATCTGTCCGCCGTAGATTGCAAAATGACCGTCAAATCCGCTTCAAGCCCAAGCCCTTGCGCCAGCGTCATATCCGCGCCTTTGAGCAGCGTTTCTTTGAGATAGCGCGCGGCTATTGGGGCGTAGGACGCGATGGTTGTTGCCAGCGAATATGCGTAGCCGCTGGCATCTTCGCGCGCTGCGGTATGGTTCAGCAAGCCGTATTCAAGTGCCTCTTCTGCAGACAACAGGCGCGAAGTGAGGATCATTGCGGTAGCGCGGCTTTGTCCTACGATACGCGGCAGACGCTGCGTGCCGCCGTCCCAAGGGATGATGCCGGCGGACAAGTGCGCCAGACCGAGACGCGCGTTCAGCGCCGCCACGCGCAGATCGCACGCAAGCGCAATCTCCAAGCCTTGGTCTATCGCGGCGCCGTTGACTAGCGCGATTGTCGGCTTTTCGATGGCGGCGATGGCATCGCTCACTCGCAGGCGATCTAGGTCGTCCGGCGTTGGTTCTTCGCCCGCGAAATCCGTACCGGCGCAGAAGACATCGCCCGCGCCCGTGATGACGCACACGCGCACTTCTTCGTCCTGTCGCACTTGCTCGCAAGCGTCGCGCAGCAAACGCGCCGCCGTTTCGTCGATGGTGTTGCCCGCGTCAGGGCGGTCCAATGTGATTGTGGCGATGTGGTTGTCTAGTGTGAGTCGCATCTTCTGTCCGAGTCTGTGGGAATTCGTTCTTAGCTGCTACGCAGTGTTGACATTTCGCCATTTTCCTGTCATTTCGAGTGAAGCGAGAAATGACAGGGATAAATCGCATTTGTGAAATCGTCTTAGTATGCCTTTGCCTACCAATAGAAAAAGGACTTATCCATCCCGTCCTGTCTATCGATGTCAGTTTCTTAATCTTCGGCGACGACTATGCCGAAGCGCTCGAAGAGCAGCGTACCGGCTTGCTGCCGGGACATTATCGCGCCCTTCAGGCTTGCGACTTCCAATCCGGAGCCGGAGATGTACGCGCCGCGCAAGTCTGCGCGATCGAAGCGTGTCTGTTCGCTGACGACAGCGCCGGTCAGGTGGCAGCCCTCGAATGTGGCGCCGCTGAAGTCCGCGCCGGTCAGGTCGGTCTCGGTGAAGTTGACGCCCCTTAGTTTGCCGTCTGCGAACTTCTTGAAGCGCAGAGTCGCCATGCTGAAGTCGGCTTTGTCTATCGTCACTCCCTCCATGCGCGTCCGGCTGAAATCCACGGTGCGAAAGCGCGAACCGGACAGGTCTGCCCCGAACAGGTTCGCGCCGTCCAGGTTGCACAGGGTCATATCGCAATTCTCGATGCGGCTGAGGTTTAGCTTGGCGTCCCGAAACTTTGCCGAGTTGAACCGGCTGTCGCGCAGCCTCGCTTCGCGTATGTCCGCCTTGTCGAAGCGCGCCTCCTGCGACTGGCAGTTCTCGATAGTAAGGTCATCGCACGCCAGATTGAAGAAGTTGACGCCGCGCAACGAGCATTCCTCGAAGCGCAGTTCTTCCGCCTCAAAGTCCGGCAACTCCGCGTTGTCGAGCGCGCAGCGCAGAAAGGCGGTGGACTCTCTCAGCAGTTCACCGAGCTGCGCGGCGTCGTATATGGTGATGCCTTCGTGTGGATTCATTTTGCCGGTATTATGCGTGTCGGTTGTTATTGACGCAGTGTACAAAACGGCAATTCAGTATCCAAGAGGCATACAGCCCCCAAATAAATAATAAACAGCCGATAAAAGCGGAACAGACACTAATTGACAACGGCGTCAAACGCAATCTGACAAATCCTTCCAGGTATCAGTAGAAATAACAGCGTCAGAACAACCTGCTCAGGGATTCCAATGTCAAAGCGGCGCACGGATGCTTTGAAGATGTATATCATCGCAGTTATGATGGCTGTCCATACAATGAAAACGATGGCAGTTATCACAAAGGAATCTTAAAGTGCGTAGGCCATATATTACGCTTTCCCTCTGAATCTCGGTTTGCATCAGGCATTTGAGCGCGTGGGAACTGCCCATAAACCACAATGGCAAGGACGGATTGGTTAGTTTTATCCTTGCCATTGGATCACTTGTGTTTCAGATGAGGATTGCCTACATCATTAGTCTCTTGAGTCTCTTGAAGAGAGTGTTGCAGTGGTAGTATAGCGATGTTCCCGAGCGGAGGCACGCGCTTCAGTATCCAAGGGTTGTACAGACGCCAATGAGCAATAAGTAGCCGAGAAAGCCCGCGCCGATAAACAGCGCTATTTTGCCGAACGGACCCATGTTAGATTTGCGTCCGATGTACCTTACTACGGTTACGCTCGCTATCACACCAAAAGCGAGAAGCATAGTAATGACTATCATTCTCGCTATGTGCGGACTTAATCCTGTAAGTGCTTCAGCCATATTGGTGATTGTCTCTCCTAGTGCCAAAAGAATGGCAGACTTCAATTACATGATAATAATATGAAGCCTGCCCTATTGTCAGCGTCAAACTGCTAACCAAGTTTTATCGCCTAATTTGCGCTGATTCCTCTGCTTGCTACACCTGCTACTCTTCGCAGATATTCGCCCAAGCTCTTGGCGAAACCAGTGCTAGCGCCGACTCCCGGGAAGCCAAAGTCTGTGAGACTCGCTGGAGT
>VXRI01000277.1 GCA_009838595.1 Chloroflexota bacterium
AAATAGGACTATTTCTTGGACTATTTTAGCGGGCGAGACGTACTATGCGTATAGTCCAAATGATCTATGCCTTATGGTACATTCGGACTATTGCGAAGTCTGCGACTGCTAGATGGCAGGAGCGCGACGCGCGCGGGAACTAGGATGACAGCAAGAAGACCATGGCGACGGCGGCGAGGCATGCGAGGGATACGACTATCTCGGCGCGTTGGTAGATGGGGTGTGTGGTGAATACGGGCGCGGGAACGGGAGTTGTGCCGACACGGTGCAGCAAAGTTAAGAATACGCTCATGAATATGCCGGAAAAGAACGCGCCCCATGCTATTGACCAGGAGACGCGAAGAGAATCGCTGTCGCGCAATAGTGGCAGCAGCAGCATTCACACCATTAACGCAAAAATGAGTATTGGCGAGTACATAGCGAAAGCGAGAAGGGCACTTTTCAAATCGTACTTGACTCTTAACCTAAATGTCAGGCAGTGATGCGCGGTGTTCAAAAGCGACAATCCCAGAGACGTCCACAGAAGCGTTCTGACTAAATCCTCTCCGAACTCTGAAAGTGGACGGAATAGGGAGGCGGTGTACAGAGCGGCGGCAACCAGCAAGCAGGCCATCGGCGTGAATAGTAGAGAGACGATGACTTGTTTGCGAGTTGTAGCCGTTTTAGGAGAATAGTTTCGCAGGGCGAGGACGCCAATGTAGTGGCGTATGCGGGAGTTCGCAGCAGTGGTGGGCCAGTTCCTGATGAAGGGGAGCTTGTCGCCAAAGGCTTTATCGAGAAATGGTATAGCGAATGCGAGGATGACGACCGCAGTCAGTAGGACTAGAATCCAGCTGCCTCTCCCTATGAACACCGAAAGGGCGCTGAAGATGAAGTAGGCGAGGAGAATGGCGGCGATTATGAGGGCTGCGCGTGAGAGGGCGCGGGGGACAGGACGGTTCATGAACATGTGATCCTTGCGCGGCGGGATTCGAATTAATAGGAAAGTTCCTTCTTTATCTCTACGGTCAGTTCGATGGGGAAGAAGGCGTTGGGGTATAGGTAGTCTTCCGAGGACTCGTCAACGCCGAGCGCCGCCGTCGTGCGTTGCTCGTCCGCTTGCACTTCGATGTCACCGCCGTCGTGTGTTGCCTGGCGCACCGTCTTGACGCAGTGCTTTCTTCAAGCATGTGTGGCTGCGGCGCGCGCTTGCTGTACTTAGGCCGGTCAGTTCTTGCTCAGTATGGAGATTAACTTGCCGATGACCGCCCCGAAAATGCCGATGCCGAATAGCATCAAGAAGACAGCAGTGAACTTCCCGACGACTGTAACGGGATAGTGGTCACCGTAGCCTACGGTCGATACCGTGACGAACGACCAGTACAGCGCGTCCTGAAACGACAGTATATTCGCGCCGTCAGCGGTTCGCTCGACTGTTGTTACGACGGTTGCGGCGAGCAACACCATGCCGATGCCGTATGCGAGCAGGCTTTCAAGCGTTATCAACCTGTTCATCCGCGTAATGTCGCGCGCGATCCAGATGAATGCGCGCAATATCCTGAGCGGGCGAATCACCGGAATAACCACAAGCAACACTTCGAGCCAATTCTTGCGGATGTATTTCAGTTTGTCCGGCGCGACTGAAATCTTCGCGAGCAGCGCAACCGAAAACAGCCCCCAGACGGCGATCTGCGCTTGTGAGTATATGCGTGTCTCAAGCGGACTTAAATCCCACAGATATAGCCCGGTCAATATGGGCATCAGCGTGAAAGACGCCAGCATCAGGGGCAGTTCGGTGATGCGCTCCAGACTTTTGAGACGGTCGGAAGAGTTATGGCGTCCTGTCGTGTCCATGCGCGTTGGCTCGCTCATTCTTCCGATCGTCCTGCGTTTACCCGCGTGACGCTATTGCAGCGGGGAGTAGTCTGTGGGAGTAAGTGTGGTGTTGAATACTCGCCTGACTATGAGACCGTCTGCCTCGGATTCTGCGCGGACCTTCGCCCACTCAGGGTCGTTGCGGAAGGCTTCCCAGGCGCGCTCACGGTGCGCCGCGTCCTCGAAGCCGATGATGTAAATCAGGCGGTCGCTGTAGTCGCCCACATCGGCGGTGAAGTAGCCGACATTTGTAATGCCGTGCTTCTCGAAAATCCTCATCGTGTGGTCCCGAAAGCGCGCGTTGATGTTCGGCAGCCTGCCGGGCAGCGTCTCATATACTCGGTATTCATAAATCATGGCGGTTCCTCCTCGATGATGATTAACGCTCTTGCTGTGTCAATTTTCGTTGTTTAGTTTGCTGCTAGCGTACTTGTCAGATCAAGATCTCTTTCAACCGTGTCTGCCAGGAATTGCAAGTCCGGCGCATCGAATTCATGCTCCAGAACGGTGTTCAGCGCGGTGATGGCGATGCGATTGTTGCGCACTGCATGTATGTCGCTGCCATCGTGTACAGGACGATTCGTAACCCGGTTGTGCTTAATCCAATAATATGTCCTGCGGCCATTGTTACCGCGCTCAACGGTCTCAAGGTACAAGCGAGGACCGAGGTTTGTCATATCCGCGCCTTTGATGCTGTCGGCGGTCGTGTTGGGCAGATTGACATTCAGGAAAAGCGGCGGCAGATCGCCGTCTGCCGTGACTGCCCGCGCTAGGGATGCCGCTGTTCTTGCCGCCGCCTCGTACTGCACATTCGTCAGCGACGCCACGGACATCGCGATTGATGGTATGCCTCTGAAATACCCTTGGAACGCGCCGCCTACAGTGCCGGACGCGAATATGTCCAAACCAAGGTTGGAGCCTTCGTTGATGCCGGACATCACCAAATCGAACTTACCGGAAGATAGATGCTCGATGCCCAATATAGCGCAGTCTGCGGGTGTGCCTTCTACCGAAAATGTTCGCACGCCTTTTATTGGCGGAAATGTGATTTCGTGCGATTTCACCACTTCCAACAGTGTTCGGGCCGTGCCGATGCCGCTCTTATCCCTATCGGGCGCGGCAACTACGATTTCGCCGAGGTCTTTGAGCGCGCCCACCATCTCCCAAAGCCCCGGCGCATAAACGCCGTCGTCGTTCGTAACGAGGATTTTCAAGCGATTGTCTCCTTGCGTCTACCTTGCAGTTTGATTGCTTATAGTATCACATTGTCGATTAGCCGCGTTCTGCCGATTCTGACGGCGAGCGATACTAGGGCAGGGCGGTCAATTATATCGAGTTCGGTGAGATTTTCAGCATCTGCGATGCTGATGTAGTCGATATTCGCCGCTGGATATGCGGTTATCAATTCTCCCATGCGACGCTTCACCATGTCCGCATCGTTCTCACCTTGACTGTGCAGTTGGCGGGCAAGCGTCAGCGAGCGATGCAGTGACAATGCCGCCTCTCGCTCCGACCTGCTGAGATATACATTGCGGCTGCTCAGCGCGAGACCGTCCGGGTCGCGCACCGTTGGGCAGACAACGATTTCCGCGCCGAGATTCAGGTCTGCGTTCAGGCGCTTCACTACGAGACACTGCTGCGCGTCCTTTTGCCCGAAGTATGCCCTGTCGGGACGCACGATGGTGAGTAGCTTGCACACAATCGTTGCCACACCCCGAAAGTGCCCGGTGCGGTGTTGACCTTCTAGCCGCTCGCCGACGCGGCCGACATCGACGAATGTGTCGAAGCCAAGCGGATACACTTCTTCAATGGGCGGCGCGAACACAAGGTCAACACCTGCGTCATCTAAATGCGCTAGGTCGGCGTCCATGTCGCGAGGATATGTCTCGAAATCTTCGCTTGGACCAAATTGCGTCGGGTTGACGAATATGCTGACTGCGACCGTGCCGTTTTCCTTGCGCGCGCGGTGGATGAGTGCCATGTGGCCTTCGTGCAGAAAGCCCATTGTGGGTACGAGTCCTAGAGGCTTTGCTGCAACCGCGTGCGCCTTGCGAAAGACGGCGACCGACTCGATGACCTGCATCAGCGTTCACCCTGCGCGGCGACCTGCGGATCGCCGGTCAGCTCGGCGAGCACCGCCGGCGATAGGGTAAAGCTCTCATCTTCGGATGGGAACGACTGCACGCGAACATCGCGAATGTACTCCGCGACTGCATCGTACATCAGCTCGGCGAGGTGCGCGTACTTGCGAGCGTGCTTTGGCGTGAAATCGGTGTACAAGCCCATCATGTCGTGGAAAACCTGCACCTGTCCATCGCAGTGAACGCCCGCACCGATACCGATGGTCGGAATTGTCAGGCGCGCGGTTATGATGCCCGCGAGCTGGGATGGAACGCCTTCCAACACGATCGCAAACGCTCCCGCGTCTTCCACAGCCTTTGCGTCCTCGATTAGCTCGATAGCCGTGCGCGTCGTCTTGCCTTGAATACGATAGCCGCCGAGCTGATTGACCGCCTGCGGTGTCAGCCCGATATGCGCCATCACGGGAATGCCCGCCTGTACGATGCGTCGCATAGTGTCCGCCACCTGCCTGCCACCTTCAAGCTTGACCGACTGCGCGCCGCCTTCTTTGAGCAACCTGCCTGCGTTGCGTATAGCCTCAACTTCGCTCGCCTGATAGCTCATGAATGGTAGATCGCCAACGATGTGCACCTTGTTCGTGCCGCGCACCACCGCCTTAATGTGGTGCAGCATATCATCCATCGTAACGGGCACGGTGGAATCGTATCCGAGCACCACCTGCCCGAGGCTGTCGCCGACAAGGATGATGTCAACGCCCGCCGCTTCTACGATGCGCGCGGAGGTGTAGTCGTACGCAGTAATCATCGATATACGCTCGCCGCGCCGCTTCATTGCCGCGATTTCCCTGATGGTAGTTCTCATGTTTCTTCCTCCCTTGCAACAGAGGCAGATTGCCGCGAGATTGAGATTAGCGCTGTTCGTAAAAGGCTTGAGGTAGTCGATCGTGAGAGGTCTCGGTTGAAATATCAGTCATCGTTGCTTCCGGCGAGAATCCTGCGAAACTCGCTTTCCTGTTCAGCGGACAAGCCTTGTTCGACGGCGAGATGCAGGCTCGCCAAGGCGAGTTCACGGTAGAGTGGCAGCAATTTGGGGAGATTGGATTGCAGCGCTTCTACGTGCTTGGTAGCAGTACCCAAATCTCCACGCGGGTAAGGTCCCGCGACAGCTGCAGGAATGCCTGATGTTTCCACATTGTAGGCGATGGCGCGCATCATCGGGACGAGCGCCTTGACGCCTTCGTCGCGCGTGTATCCGAAATGTTCCCAAACTTCCGCCGATATGCCGACCAAGCATGTCAGAAGGTTGCCCATCATTACGCCGCTTACGTGGTAGAGCACCTTGTCCTTCGCTTCGAGAAACACAGGGTTGCCGCCGATGTCCGCTGCGATTGCTGATAGATACTCCCGCATTTCAGCATCGCCTTCTATGCCGAATGTAATGCCGGGTATGCTCAACACGCCGTTCTCCACTGATGAGAACGCCTGCATCGGATGGAACGCGCCGGGCGATGCGCCTTGTGCCTGCGCCGCTTCGAGAACATCGAGAGATGCAGCGCCTGAGCAGTGCGCCACGCCCTGTCCTTCGCGCCAATTGACGGACTCCACGACCGGCGAAATGGCGTCGTCTGATGTGCTAACA
>VXRI01000162.1 GCA_009838595.1 Chloroflexota bacterium
ACCCTATATTGCCCATCGAAACGGGCAGCGGCGCAATTGCACATCCATAGACGAGCTCTTATACTGACGCAATTCGAATGTAGGAACGCACCGGATGGAGGCGCGATATGGGTGAATTAGACGAACGCTACAATAATGGGCAGGAAACACGTCGGATGTTCGGCGGCGGGCAAATCACCGGCGGCTCGTCGCCCGGAGCGTGGGAAATCGCGCCCGACTTGGAGCGGATTATCGGCGAGTTTCTATTCGGCACAGTCTGGCGACGCCCCGCGCTCACTCCGGTGCATCGAGAGATGGTGACCTTGTCTTGTCTTATAGTCATGAACCGCGAAGTTCAGCTAAAGCGGCATTTGGGCAACGCGCTGAATGTTGGCTTGACGCCGGAACAAATCGTCGAGCTAATCATCCACGACACTTGGTACAGCGGAGCGCCGGCAGGCATCCAGGCGCTCACGATATGCAAGGAAGTGTTTGAGGAACGCGGAATAGACTTCACGCCTGCCCGCGTCCACGATACGGAGGAAGACCCGGACAGCCTTTTCCGGCGGGGCATGCAGTTCCGGCGCGGCTACATGGGGAACATCCCAAGAACGCCTACGCCCGAACTCACCAAGGCGGAAAGGGAATTGAACAGGCTTACCGGCGAATACTATTGGGGCGCGACATGGACCCGACCGGGACTTGACCTTACCAGCCGCTGCATCTGCTCCATGACTTGCCTTGCGGTAACGGGCGGCGAGGAGCGGCTACGGAGCCATATACATGGTGCGCTGAACATAGGACTGACGCAGGACCAGATTATTGAAGTGTTCGGTCACATGACGCTATACGCCGGAATACAACTCGCGCGGGATGCGATGGAAGTCGCCAATGGAATATTCGCCAACGAGTAACGCAGTCCTGCCCAATCACACGGGAGCGCACTTCAAACTGTCTAGGTTCTGTTGACATTTGATTTATGAAGCGTTTCAGACTCGAAAATCAAGTCTATCCCGCCATTCCACGCCCTTTATCATGTCATTCCGAACGCAGTGAGGAATCTAAAATCATTACGCTCAACCCGGTTCACGACTTTAGATTTCTCGCTCTACTCGAAATGACAGGAAAATGGCGAAATGTCCACACAACCTAGATTCTGTTGGCATTTGTTTCATTCCTGTATGTGTCAGATAATTCGCTGACAGATTGGTATGAAGTGACACAGACCAATCCGGAGGCACTATGCGCGACAACAGCAACGACCGGACACTCGAAATGACGGGATGTAATGGCGCTAATAGAAGAGAGAAGGGCTTGGGAACGGAATGTTTCTTGACGCACCGCATAATTCTCGATTCCACTCCGGATTTATTGGGACTTGAAACACTACACGGTACAAGCGTCCTGAGAGAAAACGGCTGTTAGAAATACCGCGCGCCGGAAAATTTGCTAGACCCGCCCTTACCGAGCGGTTATCATTGAAAGGTTGAATAACCGACAGACTACTACGGGAGGCAAATACCAAAGTGGATTCTTGCAGCATTGCGGTGGTTGGCGCTACGGGCGCTGTCGGGCGCGTCTTTTTGGATGTGCTTGAGGAGCGCGATTTTCCTGTTTCGGATATTCGGCTGTGCGCTTCCGAGCGCTCGGTCGGCAAGCGCCTGAAGTGCATGGGACAGGAAATCGCCGTCGAACTCGCGACGCCGAAGTTGTTTAGCGAGGTCGATTTCGCGTTTATCTCAGCGAGCGGCGATGTCAGCCGCGCGCTCGCGCCGGTCGCGGCAGAGCAGGGCGCCGTTGTCATTGACGACAGCTCCGCGTTCCGGATGGATGCCGCGGTGCCGCTTGTCGTGCCGGAGGTCAACGGCGCGGATGTCGCCGACCACAAGGGCATCATATCAATCCCCAATTGCTCGACCACTCCGCTCGTGATGGTGCTCAAACCGCTGATGGCGGTCAACCCGGTCAAGCGCGTCATCGCAGACACATATCAGTCCGTCTCCGGCACAGGCGCCGCCGCCGTCGAAGAGCTTCGCACGCAGTCCAAGCAGCTGACCAACGACGACGCCCTGACACACAACGATCTCGCGCCGGACGCATATCCGCATCCCATCGCGTTCAACGCGCTGCCGCACATTGAGCCGTTCCTCGATAACGGCTACACCAACGAAGAGATGAAGATGGTGAACGAGACGCGCAAGATTCTGCACGCGCCGGAAATCGCCGTGTCCGCGACTTGCGTGCGCGTGCCGGTGATGCTCAGCCACAGCGAGGCGCTGCACATCGAATTCGAACACTCCATCAGCCCCACGGAAGTGCGCGAAATCCTAGCAGATTTTCCCGGGGTGATAGTGGTGGACGACCCGCGTGCGAATGTGTATCCTATGCCCATCGAGGCGGCGGGTCGCGACGAGGTATTCGTTGGGCGTGTACGGCAGGATGTGTCGCATCCCAACGGCATCGCTATGTGGGTCGTAACTGACAACCTGCGCAAGGGCGCTGCGACCAACGCGCTGCAAATCGCCGAAGAAGTGCTAGAGCGCAACCTGCTGACTCGGCAAGCCACCGCAAGCCGCTAGGCGCGTCTCGAGAGCAACACAATCGCCGTGTATTCAACACTGAAGGAGGTCCCATTATGGCAGAACTAGGCAGACTCATAACCGCGATGATTACGCCCTTCGACGAGGATGGCGGGGTCGATTACGACGAGGCGGGTCGGCTTGCGTCCGCGCTGGTGGACTCCGGCAGCGACGGTCTTGTGATTACCGGCACGACCGGCGAAACCCCCACACTCTCGTTCGACGAGAAGCTTGGCATGTACGAGGCGACCAAGCGCGCCGTTGGCGACCGCGCGGCGATCATCGCCGGCACGACCGGCTACAACACCGCAGAAGGCATTGCTCTGAGCAAGGAAGCGGAGGCGTTGGGCGTGGACGGCATCCTGATGACCGTGCCTTCGTACAACAAGCCGCCGCAGGAGGGGCTTTACCAGCACTTCAAGACAATTGCGGAAAGTGTCAGCCTGCCCTGCGTGCTCTACAATGTGCCGAGCCGCACAGCCCTGAACATGACCGATGCAACCACCGTGCGCCTGAGCCATATTGACAACATCGTGGGCACTAAGGAAGCGAGCAGCGACCCGGTGCAGATTACGAAGATAATCCGCGACACCGACGACGACTTCAAGGTTTGGAGCGGCAACGACGACGAGACCTTCCCTATTATGTGCGCGGGTGGCTACGGCATCGTCAGCGTCGCCTCGCACATCGTTGGCAGCCAGATTAAGGCGATGATGGGCATGATCCTGGAAGGCGACATTGAGAGCGCCGCCGCTGAACACCTTCGCCTGTTCGAGCTGTTCAAGATACTGTTCGTGGTCACCAACCCCATACCAGTGAAATACTGCGTGAGCAAAGTAGGCTTCAACGTCGGACAGCCGCGCCTACCCCTAATCCCTCCGGACGAGGACACTGCCGCAGCCATTGATGCCGTAGTCTCGCGCTACACCATCGACCTGCGGCTCCCAGTTCCCGTAGCAGGCGACGATTAGGCTATTGGGCACGATTTCACAAATCCCTAATGTTGTCATTACTGTATGTGTTAGGGTAGCTGTACTTACTCCCCGTCCGCCGGATGTGACTTGTCCGCAATCCCCGGGCGGGTGTTTTTTTGCTCTGTAGCTAATTTTCGAATCCGAATTCCCCGTAGGTTCGGGAAGCAGATCAGCCATGGGCGTGCCGGGAGTTACTTGGGGACAGATTGACAAGGCAGCTTACGATTCGTGCCTTGACCCTGGGATTACAGGCAAAGAATATAATTGGGATTGCGCAACCTCTACGCCGACGCCACCTCAATAATCTGCCGCACTTCCACCGCTTCGTCGCGATGCGGTCCCGTGGAAATCAAGTCTATCCGGCAGCCTATTACCTCTTGCAGGCGCTCGACATAATTGCGCGCCTCTTGCGGTAGCTGTTCGAACTCGGTGATGCTGGCGGTGGGGCTGTCCCAGCCGGGTATCTCTTCGTAGATGGGCTTGCAGCGTTCCAGAGCCGCCACGCCTCCGGGGAACTCGTCGATTACATTGCCGTCCAGCTCGTAGTGAGTGCAAAGCTGCACAGAGTCGAAGCGGTCAAGCACATCAAGGCGCGTCAATATCGCCGATGTATAGCCGTTCACCTCAACGCTGTATCGCGCCGCCACGCCATCGAACCAACCAACACGACGCGGTCTGCCTGTCGTAACGCCAAACTCTTGCGCCAGATTGCGTATCGTCTCACCCGTGTCGTCTCGCAGCTCTGTCGGCAGCGGACCGCCGCCAACACGCGTCGAATACGCCTTGAACACGCCCGTAATGCCCGCGATGTGTATCGGCGACATGCCAAGCCCGATGCACGCGCCACCCACAGTCGGGTTGGACGAAGTTACGAACGGGTATGTGCCGTGGTCAAGGTCTAGCAGCGCACCCTGAGCGCCTTCCAGCAGGATGTTCTTCTTCGCCTTGAGCGCGTTGTGGACAATCCTCTCCACCGGCGCGATGAATGGCGCCAGGCGCTCCGACCACTGCCGGCACTTGTCGAATACCTCCTGTGTGGACACAGGCTCGCCGCCATATACATTAGTGATGACGGCATTCGTGTGCTGCAGAATCTTCTCCAAACGCGGCAGCAGCGATTCAACATCCAGCAAATCTGCGGCACGGATGCCGGTGCGGGCTGCCTTGTCCGCATATGTAGGACCGATGCCCTTGCCCGTTGTGCCGATGGCGCCGTTGCCGCGCGCATTTTCGGCAAGAATATCCAGCGCGACATGATAAGGCATAATTATATGCGCGCGGTCGCTAACAACCAGCCTATCCTTGATGTCTATGCCCCGATTGGCGAGGCTGTCTATTTCGTCCAGCAAAACATCGGGGTCGACGACCACGCCATTCCCGATGATATTCATCGTCTGGGGCCAGAACACGCCGCAAGGGATGATGTGGAAGCTGAACTCGCCGTCCTCGTTGACGACGGTGTGGCCGGCGTTATTGCCGCCGGAGAACCTCGCCACGATGTCGGCATCGCGCGCTAGCACATCGATAATCTTTCCTTTTCCTTCGTCGCCCCATTGAGCGCCCAAAACGGCATAGGCAGGCATGCCCTATCTCCTGTATATCAAATCGGGATGTGCCGCACGCGCAAACCGAGCGTCAGAAACATGCCCAACCCGTCTCCCTCAGACCGGCCGCGCAACAGCCCGAAACCAGGCAATGATGTTCCCGAAGGCGCACAGCATTCGCAATTATATCAGAAGGCACACTTGTACGAAAGTTATTGCCACTGGCGTAATTCTCACCACAGGAAGACATTGAATATGATGGCGGCGATTATAGGCAGTGTTGACATTTCGCCATTTTCCTGTCATTTCGAATGAAGCGAGAAATCTAAAGTCGTGAACCGGCTTGCGTGGCGGCAACGCCGTGGGATCTCCTGCCTGCTTGTATCGGTTATAGGCTTGATGAATGTCTGCCGGTTGGTGCCGTGAAAGTTGTAGAAGTCCTGGACGAAACGGAAGTGGGGATGCTTCTTCGCCTT
>VXRI01000155.1 GCA_009838595.1 Chloroflexota bacterium
GACTTTTGATGCAACGATAACCGGTTCGGTAACCTCTATTTTGACGCAATTCGCATTGTTGACAAGGGAAAGTCAATAATGTAAATTGAGCGCGATAATAAAGGTGGAGGCATTCCTTAGCCGATATAAATCTACTCCATAAGCAATCGACGGCGATAGGCAATCGAGTTCATTTGCAAACCGTGGAGGTGCAGCGTGAAATATCTGATTTGGTTAAGTCTAACGGCAATCGGCTTATTCGCGCTCGCTTGCGGCTCTGCGCCGGATCCTGCCGCGCCCGTGGCTGCACAGCCCGCGCCCCAGGCGGCTGCAGCGGCGGCTGTGCCTCAGGGACAGGCCCAAGCGCCACAAGCGCCACAAGCGCCACAAGCGCCCGCGGCTGCGGCTGCAGCGGCGGCGGCTCCGGCATCGGGGCCAGCGGTCGCGCCAACCACGGCGTCGATAGTTGCGCCCGCAGCGGCGGCGCCCGCAGCGGCACCCGCAGGCATGGCTGCCGGTCAATCGGTGCATGTCAACATCGCGGCGAGCCAGATTGACCCGCTCGCTGGCTACCCAAACGAAGCCGCTTACGGACCTCAGTGGGTCAACATCAGCATCGGACTAGCCGAAGCGCTTTTCGTGAGAGAGGGCGACAACCTGATGACGCCGCAGACTGCAGAGTCGTTCCAGATTGCGCCTGACCTGAAGCAGGTTACATTCAAGCTCAAGGAAGGCGTTCCGTTCAACTCTCCTGTGGATGTCGCCGATGACTTCGGCGAGATGACCGCACACGACTGGGTGTGGTTCCTGAACGACGCGAACCCGACATTCAATGTCAACTCCACTTTCCGCATCGGCGGCGACCTCGCGGCGGCATTCGGCGAAGCGAGGGTTGTGGACGACTACACCTTCACGATGGACGCTGCGGAAGGCGTGGTCATCGGTGCGTTCAACCTCGAAGACACTATCAGCGAATACGGCAAGGGCCCCGGTGTGTACAGCAAGAAGGCTTTCGACACGATGGGCAAGGAATGGCTGAAGGAAAATATGGTCTCCACGGGACCTTTCATCGTGAAGGAATGGGTGCCGCAGAACCGCGCCGAGCTGCAAGCGCTGCCGGAGCATCACAAGCACCCGTCGCACATCGCGTCCTTCACTAGGCTGCATGTACCGGAGACCGCCAGCCGCATGGCGATGCTGCAGTCCAAACAGGCGGATGTAGCCGAACTGGATGTGGTGTTCGCAGATCAGGTGGAATCGGAAGGCTTCCGCTACATGGTGCCGCAGCCGAAATGGATTACCGCTTCTTACATGTGGTCGGGCAATCTATGGGAACAGACGCACGCGCGCACGGGCGAGGTGCTAGACCCCGCGCCTTGGGACGCGCCCTCTAACATGGTGGACTACCCTTGGATAGGCAACCCGTGGTGTGATATGGGCAAGCCCTGCCACTATGAAGACACGGACAACCCGCCGGGCATGAGCGACATGGAGCAGGCGCGCTTGGTGCGCTGGGCGCTCTCTTACGCCATCGACCGACAGGGCATCGTGGACGGCATTCTGAACGGCTTCGGCGCAGGCATGCCGACTGAGTACATGGGTCCGAACTTCGGCGGCTGGGACCCAGAAAGAAAGATTACGAATGTGCAGTCCGACTCCATCATGGAGAAGTACGGCTTCGGCGACAGCGGTATGTATCCGTCCTACAATGTCGCCACTCCTATGGCGAATTTCCCCTGGCCTTGGGACATTCCCTACCAGCCATCCTTTGCGGAAGAGATTCTAGACATAGCCGGCTACCCGCGCGGATCGAACGGTGTGCGCTTTGAGATTTCCACGAACATCTATCGTGCGGAAATTGGCGATGTGTCGTTTGACATCGGCGACCTGACCGCAGGACTGTGGGAAGCTATTGGCGTGAAGACGACCATTCTCAACGAGGACTACGGCTCCGTGGTGTCCGCCCGCTTCCGCGAGCGCACGCAGATATGGCCCACGCTGAAGAACGGCGCGGTGGACGACGCCACCTGGCCCGCGCATTGGCCCTTGCCGCTGGTGGACTCCAGCCTGTCACGTCCGGGTTGGGGCGCGGGCTTCGAGTCGCGCTTCCTCGCGGACATGCACAACATGACTAAGCTTGAGCAGGACAGAACGGCGGCTATAGAGCAGCATATGGATGTCGTGGACTGGACGATATACTGGCATCTGTACTCTGGCGTGGTGGAAGTGCCTAAGGGCTACGGCGTCAACCCTGATGTAGTATCCGAGTGGGTGGGCCGCTCCACGCAGGCGCACTGGGCAGCCGCCGAGCCGTGGTTCATAGTGCCGACGCAGTAAAAGCGCCCGTCCTTCGTGATGTCATCGGCGTAACGACATGGGGCAGGAGCTTTTCCTCTTGCCCCACATGGTCCTAACATCGGTGGACAGGATGGACAAGATGTGAAGCTTTCCTTCGCAATTCAATCTTCAATCGCACTTTCACCCCTACCCTCCCCTTCTCAGCCCATTGAGGGGGAGGGAACTTTACATACAGCCCATTGAGGGGAAAGGGATACTTTCGCGTAGGCTGACATGCAGCGATTTCTATTGCGCCGCTCCATATCCATAGTAATATCGCTCTTCGGGGCGTCTATCGTCATATTCAGCATGACGCGGCTCGCTCACGACCCGCGCGAGCTGTTCGTGCCGGACACCGGATACGGCATGTCCGAAGAGCAGTGGGAGGCGCTGGGCGACAGGATGGGCTTCAACAGGCCGATACCTATTCAGTATCTCTCCTGGGTGGGCAACATGCTGCGCGGCGATTTCGGCAAGTCCATCCACCAAGAGTTGCAGGTACGCGACATCATAATGGGTAAGATGGGCGCGACGATTCAACTCGCAGTAGGCGGCTGGCTGTTCGCCATCGTAGTGGGCGTGCCTTTGGGTGTAGCGGCGGCGTCCACACGCGGCACAGCTTGGGATTATCTCAGTCGCGGTTTCGCGCTGTTCGGGCAGGCGCTGCCCCAGTTCTGGACGGGCATAATGGCGATACTGATATTCGCCGTGCTGCTGCAATGGCTGCCCGCCGGCACGCGCGGCGACGAGTTCGGATTCGATATCCGCTATTACATACTGCCGTGCGTAGTGCTGGGCTGGCCGGCGGCGGCGGGCATCATGCGGCTGACGCGCTCGGCGATGCTCGAAGTGCTGGACTCGGAGTTCGTCAAGCTCGCGCGAGCGAAGGGCGTGGGCGGCTTTCAGGTCATCTGGAAGCATGCGCTCAAGAACGCGCTCATACCGCCGCTGACATCAGCGCTGCTGCTTATGGCTGGCTACTTGAACGGCGCGCTGGTGGTGGAAACCGTCTTCTCTTGGCCCGGCATCGGCTGGCTCGCGCTGAACCGCGCCGTCTATGACAACGACTTCCCGTTGTTGCAGGGAACGGTGTTCACATTCATCCTGTTCTACCTATTCTTCGCGCTACTGGCGGACATTCTCTACGCGGTGATAGACCCGCGCATCCGCTACTCTTAGGCAGGTGGCATCCTTATGCAGGTGAGCGCTATTATGCAGATGGAATTCGCGCTATGGAAATGACCACAACGGCTCGTCCCCCCGTAATACGGCAGTTTGCGGCTACGTGGCAATTCATCCGACGTTGGCCCGTGATACCCGGCGCCGTAATCGCGTTGCTCGTGGTGATGGGCCTGTTCGGACCGTACATCGCGCCGCACGACCCTGTTATCGCCAGCGCGCTCGACAGGCATATTCCGCCGGTTGGCATGGAGACCTGCCTGGGGACTAAGTGCAAGTCGGGTAGCTGGACACATCCGCTGGGCACAGACCATGTGGGGCGCGATGTGCTGAGCCGCATCATCGTGGGTTCGCGCATATCGCTCATCGTGGCTGCGCTGTCGCTGGTGGTGGGGCTTATCGTAGGTACCAGTATCGGCATGATAAGCGGGTACCTGGGCGGCGTATTCGACGAGATAATCACGCGCATCGTGGATATATGGCTTGCGCTGCCGTTTCTAATGGTGGCTTTGCTCGTGGTGCTGATATTCGGGCAGAGCCTTGGCGTGGTGTTTCTGCTGCTCGCGGTGCTGTCGTGGGTGGGGTTCGTCAGGGTTGTGCGCGCGCAGACATTGCAGCTCAAAGAGATGGACTATGTGGCACTGGCACGCATCGCGGGGGCGTCGCCGAATCGGATTATCTGGCGGCATGTGCTGCCGGGCGTCATCAATTCCGCAATCGTGATAGCGACGCTGAATGTGGGCAACCTGATACTGGCGGAGGCTACGCTAAGCTTCTTGGGCGCGGGCATACCGCCGCCCACGCCGGCATGGGGTGTGCTAATCTCCGAGGGGCGCGAGTACATCTCGACCGCATGGTGGCAGACGGCATTCCCGGGCGTGGGCATCTTCCTCGTGGTGATGTCGCTGAATTTCCTGGGCGATTGGGCGCGCGACCGATTCGACCCGCGCCTGCGGCAGCTGATGGAATAATTTACATGGACGGACAGGATTTCTTTCTCCCATCCTAATCTTCCCCCATCAAGGGAAAAGGGACTTAGCTGTTCTCTATATCATCGAATAGCTTTGCCCGCCGTCCACAACGATGCACGACCCTGTAATCAAGTCCGCGCGCTGGGACGCTAGGAATGCCACCAAGTCGCCGACCGGCTCGGGCCAGCCGAATCTGCCCAGAGGCAGGTTGCGCGATATGAAGTCTGCGACAACTTCCGGCGGGTTCTCGTTCTGAAAGCGCTCCCACGAGCCTTCCGGATGTTCGATGGAGCCGGGCGCGATGCTGTTCACCAGCACGCCGTCCGTTACGAGGCTCAGCGCCGCGTGCTTCGTCGCGCCGATGAGCGCCGCTTTCGCGGACATGTACGCCAAGTTGCCGCCGTACTCCCTGCCGTAGATGGACGCGATGTTGATGATACGTCCCCATTTCTGCGCGCGCATGTGCGGGATAACTTCGCGCATCAGCTGGAATCCGCCGAACAAATTCAGATCGAAAGCCGCCTTGAAGTCGTCAAGCGGCAAGTCGGCGAGGTCCTCACGGGCGCGCGAGCCGCCGGCGTTGTTCACCAAGATGTCGATTGCGCCCAGACCGTCCACGACCGCCTGATTCAGCGCAGGCATCGCCTCCGCGTCCGACACATCCGCGACCACGCCCTGCCCGCGCGCGCCGAGCGCCTCGATTTCCGCCACAGCGCCGTCAAGCGTCGATTGCGTCCTGCCGCAGATCGCGACATTAACGCCTTCGCGCGCCAGCGAAAGCGCCGCGACCCTGCCCAGTCCTCGGCTGCCGCCCGTAACCAGCGCGACTTTGCCCTGTATTCCCAAGTCCATAGCGAGCGACCTCCGTCTCTTTCTTACGAGTATGAACGCAAATGCCTGCGCGTTCGCACCTAATGCGGCACAAGGCTATCACGGCAGTTGGCAGGATGTACAGGATTGGTGGTGAGTTTACCAGGTCTTTCGGTTTTTCATGTCGTTTCGAGCGAAGCGAGAAACTGAAGGCGCTAATTGCGGCAAACCTTGTTTCCCTGCATGGATTTTAGATCCTTCACTCC
>VXRI01000417.1 GCA_009838595.1 Chloroflexota bacterium
GGCTATGCGGTCGTACTTCGCGCCGCCGGGCAGAAGCGTGCTTTGCAGAAGGCTGATACCGTTCACGGCGATGACGCGAGTTGTGGGCAATTGCAATGCGGATAGGGCTTCTGTGGCGCGCTGATTGTCCGTACGCAATGCTCTGGTACGCATTCTTCCGACGGTCAGGTGTGGGTTGAATCGCTGTTGCCTTTCTGCGGGGAAGCCCGCCGCAATGAGCGCGTCTTCGACTTTGGCTTGCAGCGAGCGTAACGACGGCATATCCCCATCGACGCCAATCCACAGCACGCGAGCGCGATTCGCGTTAGGAAACACGCCGGTTTTGCCGAGCGTAAGTCCGAACGGCGCGCTAGGCGCATTATCCGATAGGCGCTCCGACAAAAACGCGGCAACCGCCTGCGCCATCGCGTCCTTAACCACCGCCACCTTGTCAACATCAATGTCGCCGAGAAATTTCAGAGTCAGGTGAACGCCCTCAGGACGGACAAGTCGCAGATTGTCAATGCGCTCGCGCCGCAGCGAATCTATCGCATCCGCCACGACTCGCTTCACATCATCAGGCAGCTCAATAGCAACAAAAGCGCGCAAAGTATCCATACTCGCTCCCCTATATCCTACCCATCTTGCTAAATTACCTCGCCCATCCGCCTATACCAGCACACCAGCGAGTCCAGCGAATAAGCGGCGTTGGCGGGACTCGGATTCGGCACGACGAACACCTTCGACTGCCCGATGCAGCGTCTCTGCAAGCCGAGTTCGATGGTGGATTGCCGTACACCCTCGCCATGCCGAAGGTAATTACGATACGCGACCGCGCCGTGAAAGCACACGATGCGCGGCTGAAATCGTTCCATCTTCGCCTTCAGCACGGGCGCCCACTCGCGGTAGTCTGCGGCGCGCAAGTCGGACGCGCCTCGCGTTGGGCGCTTGACGACATCGGTCAAGCCGATGCCCTGTTCCGGCAGCTTGTAATCGGTCGCGGAGTCTAGCGGCTCAGCCAGCAAGCCGGAGCGGTTTATTGCGCGCCAGAATCGATTGCGCGACGTGGCGAAATAGTGCCCGACTTCGACCGAATACAGGCTAGGGTTCAAGCCCACCAGCACGATGTCCAAGTTTTTTTGCAGATAGTCAGGTAAGGTGTCCATGGGGCATACTGAACAGGATGGGTAGGATGATGGATGAGTATTAGTATGGCATTTGTGTTTCCGGGTGTTCGCGGATGTAGTGGACTTGCCGCACACTGAAGTCTTCTTGCAGCTGCACGGTTAGTCCGCCGTCCACGATGAGCGCGTGTCCGGTGATGAACGACGCCTCGTCCGATGACAGAAACGCGACCGCGTTTGCGATGTCGTCCGGCGTGCCGGTGCGGCGCACGGGATATTGGTCTTCAAAGTAGCGCAAGCCGGACGGGTTTTCGTCCCAGCGTTCGCGCTGCCGCTCGGTAACGATGTGCCCTGGGCATATCGCGTTGACACGGATGCCGTCGGGACCAAAGTCTATCGCCATCTGCTTGGTGATGCCGATGACGGCGGACTTCCCCGCTTCGTATATAAGCTTTTGAGGCGCCATAAGCAGCCCGTGCACGGACGATATGTTGACGATGCTACCGCCGCCGACTGCGCGCATGTGCGGCACGGCATATTTCGCCGCGAGAAAGTGAGCCTTGACCAGCGTCGCCATGCCTGCGTCCCATGCCGTCTCGGTAACGGTCAGCGCGTCGCCGTCGCTCTCGTCCGTCGGACTAAAGGCGTTGTTCACCACGATGTCCAGCCTGCCCCAATGGTCGATGGAGGCTTGCACCATCGCGGCGATATGCTCGTGCTTGCCCACATCGGTGTACAGCACTTCGGCAGTGCCGCCCGCGCTGCGAATCAAATCTGCGTTGACTTGCGCTTCGGTCATATTGACATCGGCGATAAGGACATCCGCGCCGCCCGCCGCCAGCAGCCGCGAAGTTGCGCCACCAATGCCTGCCGCGCCACCGGTTACTATTGCCACTTTGCCTACGAATTTTGTCATGGTCGCGCCTCCGAGGGGTTAACAGAGCCTGCCCCCGCGAAAGCAGGGGATGCACAGGATACATAGGACTGGAATGTTGTTGATTGTAATGGTTTGGAAGCAGGACTGAAAGGCGGCAGGACATAAATGCAACGCCGACCCACCAGTGAAAGGTGGAGTCGGCGTTGATAAGGTTGTTCTATACTTTGGGGTGAGTTTCCTATCGGTCTTGGCGCTCTCGCGGCAATATCTTGAACTTGCGCCGCGCGCTTCCGAGCCACTTGCGGTAGCGTTCGCGCTTGCGGCGTTCTTTGTTGCGCCACCATTTGAATGTAACCAGCAGGTTGAATACGACGGGCGTTATGGGATCCCATGGAGGGCTTCCCCATCTCAAATCTGAATCCCAGACCCACTTGGGCCTTTTGTCGTCGCTCACTCTGCGTCGCTTCATAGAATCACCGAACGAACTCAAAGGTGTACATTCCGTTGTGGTAAGTATAATCGAATATGCCATCGGGGCGGGTGTCCGTAATCACCACTGGGTCGTCGGGCATTTCCTTGATGCGCTTGATAGCCGACAGAGCGTCGTCCAGAGAGAAAGCGATGTCAAGTATCCGCTGCTCTCTCAAGAACCTAGACGGGAAGCCAGGGCTACCCACCCAAGCAAGCGCACCAAATGCGAACTCCATGTACGACTGCCAAGTGGAGAAACCGTCTGCGAGCGCATAGCCGGCTCCGAACTCAGAGGTTTCCGGGTGTATGACCAAGTATCCGTTATCGTGGTAATAGATATTGTAACGGATACCGGTTTCGTCTTCCAAATCCTTCTTCAACTTGTCCAAGTCAGCAGTATGCTCTTCCCAATTAGCTTCGTAATCCCAATCTGGTCCTGGCATTGTTTCTATGCTCCTTTCTGATGAACATAAGGTCTGTATGTCGCAGATGTCCTCTCATCCAAAGGCATCACCGTCTCCCTCCTTCTCTGACGGTTTGCAAATTTGCTATAGATGTTGAACATTTGTACTCACAGAGTAAACAAAACATATATTCGCCTGCGTGTCAACCCTGATTTTGCTCGCATTCATAATCTATTTCCCCGTCTGGGAGAACATCGTGGCTCGCGAAGACGGAGGTGATTGTATTCATACGCCAGCCCAAAATTGACATTCTTACAAGCGCGTTGCTACCATGTGAGTTGCGTGCGTGTGCGCGCTAGTTCGATACGGAGAGCAAGCCTTGTCTAATGTAAAGAGCCTGCGCTGTCGCGAATGCGGCAGCGAATATCCCGTTGAGCCGCAGTATGTCTGCGACTTCTGTTTTGGGCCGCTCGAGGTGTGTTACGACTACGACGCCGTAGCGCGTGACATCAGCCGCGAGCGCATCACCAAGGGTCCGCTGACTATGTGGCGCTACCACGACCTTCTGCCTGTGGACGCGGAGATGGCTCTGGATATGCAGACCGGCTTTACGCCGCTCGTGCGCGCCAAGAACCTGGGCAGGCTGCTTGGGCTGAACAACCTGTATATCAAGAACGACAGTGTCAACCCGACATTCTCGTTCAAGGATAGAGTCGTGTCCGTGGCGTCCGCGAAGGCGCTGGAGTTCGAGTTCGACACGCTGGCGTGCGCATCGACCGGCAATCTCGCCGGCTCGGTGTCGGCGCACGGGGCCAAGGCGGGCATGAACACTATGGTCTTCTTCCCGTCCGACCTCGAACGCGGCAAGATACTAGGCGCGGGCATATACGGCGCAACGCTCGTCGCCGTGGACGGCACATACGACCAAGTAAACCGCCTGTGCAGCGAACTTGCGGACAACCACCGCTGGGCGTTCGTGAACATCAATATGCGCCCGTTCTACTCGGAAGGGAGCAAGACTCTGGCGTATGAAGTCGCGGAGCAGCTTGGCTGGCGCGCGCCCGACGCCGTTGTCGTGCCCGGCGCATCCGGCTCGCTCTTCACCAAAATATGGAAGGGTTTGAACGAACTCAAAGACCTGTCCCTTATAGAAACGGCGCACACCAAGATGCACATCGCGCAGGCAGAGGGCTGCTCTCCTATCGTCACCGCATACGACGAGGATACGCCGCATGTGCGCCCTGTTACGCCGGACACCATCGCCAAGTCGCTCGCCATCGGCAATCCTGCGGACGGCTTCTATTCCATCAAGACCATCGAAAACAGCGGCGGCAGCGCGGTCGCGGCGCCCGAAGAAGAGGTCGTCGAAGGCATTCAGCTTCTCGCTGAGACCGAGGGCATCTTCACGGAGACCGCAGGCGGCGTTGTGATTTCCGGACTGCGAAAGCTTGCGAAGAGCGGCAAGATACAACCCGACGACCTGACAGTGGCATACATCACCGGCAACGGGCTGAAGACGCAAGAAGTGGTTGAACCTGTCGTTGATCCGGTGTTCACCACGCCCGCATACGAAGATTTCATGACCAACATGGCAGCGCGTAAAGAAAGAAATGGTGCGAGTCATGGCTAGGCGAAGAGTCAGGTTCACCTTTCCTGAACAGTTAATAACCGAGCCGCTGATATACAATCTCGGCCGCAAATTCGAGATTGTCACGAACATTCGCCGCGCCAATGTGCAAGAGCGTGTGGGTTGGGTCGTGCTGGAACTCGAAGGTGACGAGGACGAGATAGAGCGCGGGCTGGAATGGATGATTGCGGCAGGCGTGCGGGTCGACCCGATTACGGGCGACCTGATAGAAGGATAGGCAAACGCATGGTTGCACAGACGATGACGGCTGCGGAACATGCTGAGCGCGCTCTGGTGCTACTGGCTGAAGCGGACGCGGGCATCGCCTCGGAGGATTATGACAGCGTCTCGGGCAATCTGTCGTGCGCGGTCGAGCACGCGATAGCGGCAGTTTCGACGGAGCACGGCTGGGAGTGGGAGGGCGATGGGCATTCGGATTTGCTGAGCGTAGTCGAGCGTATAGAGAAGGAGTGCCACGCGGATGGTATTTCAAGTACGTTCCGCGCCGCGACTTTGTGGCGCAATAACCGCGACTATCACTTCCTTGATGACTACGAGTACGAATTTTTCACCCCAAGCGCGCATCGTTTCGTGTCTAATGCATTGAACCTCAACGGCTCAGATGTGTGTACGGACGCGACAGATATAGTTGAGAGATAGAAGAGGCAGGTGATGGACGCCTCGGAACATGCGCAGTTGGCGCTGGCATGGCTGGCCGTATCGGATGAAGAATTCGCCGAATGGAAGCGCATGCAGGCTTCGGAAAAGCTTTGGGGAGCGACGGCGCATGCGTTGATTGCCGTAGCTATGGCACGAGATTGGAGATATGGCAGTCATAGGGACTTTGTAATTACCGCTCAACTTCTTGTTGAAGGAGGCGGAGGGAGATGCGATGGCAGAGCGTTTCGGTGAAGCGCGTTAGTTTCATGCCAACTTCTACCAGAACTTCCTTAGAGACGAAAATATTGCATATTCACGCCCCGTGTCCAAGAATTCGCGCTCAAGGTTTTGACATTTCTCGAATGA
>VXRI01000271.1 GCA_009838595.1 Chloroflexota bacterium
GGCTCGCTCGCGTCGCGCTTCAACAGACAGTGAATTGATTCGGCGCAGCGATGGCGCGAGCGAGTTCTACACACAGGTTGGCGCCAATGTGCAGAGGCAAGACGACGCGGTGAATCTGCAAATCAACTTTCGCAGCGCCATGTCGGACGCGAGCGCATCTGAAACGCAGCCTGCGCTATCCATACAAAAGTACTTCCGCGTGAACGGAGCGCCACGCCGGGCGTCTGCCCTGATTGGACATCTGAACGCAGTGATGTTCAGCGCGAACGACCTTGATCTGGTGTACGGCTCGCCAAGCGTGCGCCGTCGATACCTGAACATTCTCATATCGCAAATCGACAACGAGTATCTGCGCACGGTTCAACGATACGAGCGCGTTGTGCGGCAGCGCAATTTCCTGCTGAAACAGATTCGCGAAGGCGCATCCCAAGTCGGCGAGATTGCATTCTGGGATGACCAGTTAGTCGCAGAAGGCAGCCGCATAATGGCGCAGCGCATCGAAACGGTGAATGCGCTGTCCGACGGCGCGATGCCGATATATGCAAATCTGAGCGGCGGCGGCGAACGGATGACTGTCAAATATCATCCGAATATCGAGTTGACACCTGAATCGGAATCGGAGAGCGCCATAGCGGACGCATTGCGCGCGCAATTGGTGGAACGACAGCGACAAGAACTCGCGCGAGGCATCACCGTAACCGGGCCGCATCGGGACGATGTCGCGCTGGCGCTCGACGGGCTGTCCGCCGCAGGATTCGCATCGCGCGGGCAGTCGCGCACCGCAGTTCTCGCACTGAAACTGGCAGAGGGGGCATACCTGAGATCAAAACGCGGGCAAGAACCCGTTCTGTTGCTGGACGACGTGCTATCCGAGCTAGACGCCGTACGGCGAGAGCAGGTGCTCGGACTGGCAGCACAGTATCATCAAACGCTCATCACCACAGCAGACGCAGACGCTATCGCCGCGCAACTGCCGTCAGAGGCTGCGCGATTCAGCGTTTGCGCCGGGCTGGTGCAACCGATCGAATAGTCGCAGGCGTTGCGCGCCGGTGTTAGGGATGCGCTCGATGTCGCCTTGCGCCTCCATGTCCAGCTTGACCGTGGTGGTGTACCAGCCAACTGAACCGAGATTTGCGCGCTGTTCAGGGTTCAAGCGCGCGTCTATGAGGGATGGCAGGCTGCGGAACTCCACGCCGTCCGCGCTGCCGTCTAGAATGTCTAGGATTATGCTGCGTAACAGATCGTACTTCCACTTATGGATGCGCGTCGGCTTTTTGCCGGGCGTGGGCGAGTGGCAGACTACCCTGGCGTCGTTCATCAGTGAGACCTGATAGCTTTACGCAGTCTTGCGCAAAGGACCGTCTGGGCGGAGTTCGTCGAGGATGGCTGTCGTCTCGGCGGCGAGACTGTCGCCCGACTTGCGACGCTTGGCGAGCAGGTCGAGCGCGTATTCCGAGACACCGGCGCGAATTCGCAAATCTTCGGGCTTGTAGCGCATGCAACGGCGCATCAAAACTTGTGCCGGACGGCGCGTCTTCTCGGTGCAGCCGTATGCGTAGGGGCACATATACGCATAGCAGGTTGTGATTTCGCGATGGACAGGCGGCACGCGGCTGGACGAAGGCGCAAGGTGCGTGCCAACGAAATCGTCGAGTGGCTTGTCAATCGCGCCGGGTGTGGGTGTCCTGTGGGGTCGTCGCATCGGAGCATCGCCTCGCGGTCAAATATGCTAGCTGCGACAAATCTTAAACATAAAATTATACTTTTACAACACTTTTGAGCGGTATATTGAGAGCGCTTTTTGTGTTTGACTAGTGCTTGGCTAATAGACTTATCCTAAACATTCTGTACATATTGTTAGATTCACATCGTAGCGCAAAGCAAAAATCCTCCCCTTATTGATAAGGGAAGGATTTTCGCTGACGGTGAGTATGAAGCGCGCGCTATGCAGATTTTTTTTCTAGCATTAACGGTGTGGCAGGCATCTGAACCACTTCGCCGTTTTTTAGGATTAGGGTTACGGGGGCGCTGCCCCAGATGGCGTCGGCGTCCACCGTGCAGCGGCGGACATCCTTCATACTGGGCAGTTCGTACATCACATCCAGCAGCGTGTTCTCTAGGATGGTGCGCAAGCCGCGCGCGCCGGTCTTGTGCTGCAGCGCCTGCTCTGCGGCTGCGGCAAGCGCATCCTGCGTGAAAGTCAGCTCCACGGCGTCCATGTCGAAGAGCGACTGATATTGACGCACAAGCGCATTCTTCGGCTCGCTTAGAACCTTGATCAGCGCTGCCTCATCCAGCGTGTCCAGCGTGGCGATGACGGGCAGGCGTCCCACGAACTCGGGGATGAAGCCATATTCCATCAAGTCGTCAGAGTTGACATGGTGCAGCACATTCTCCTCGGTCTCCGCTCTCCAGCTTGCCGAGCCGGTGAAACCAATGGAATGCTTGCTCTTAAACACGCGCCGGTTGATGATTTCTTCCATTCCCTCGAACGCGCCACCGCACATGAACAGCACATTGTCGGTCTTGATTTTCAGGAAGTCCTGGTGCGGATGCTTGCGACCGCCCTGCGGCGGCACATTCGCCTCGCAGCCTTCGATAATTTTCAGCAGCGCCTGCTGCACACCCTCGCCGGACACATCGCGCGTGATCGAAGGATTGACGCTCTTGCGCGCTATCTTGTCTATCTCGTCGATGTAAATGATGCCCTGCTCGGCGCGCGCCACATCATAGTCCGCCGCCTGAATTAGACGAAGCAGGATGTTCTCCACATCCTCGCCGACATAGCCCGCCTCGGTGAGCGATGTCGCGTCCGCAATGGCGAACGGTACCTGCAATATGCGCGCGAGTGTCTGCGCGATGTGTGTCTTACCGGAGCCGGACGGGCCGAGCATCAAGATGTTCGCCTTCTGTATTTCCACATCGGACTGCGTCTGCGCGGAGCTGATGCGCTTGTAGTGGTTATAGACGGCGACGCTCAGGATTTTCTTGGCGCGGTCCTGCCCCACGACATACTCTTCGAGGCTTTCGTAGATAAGCTTCGGATTTAGGCCGGTCGCCATCGGGTTCGCAATGACGGTGGGCTGCGTGGAACCGTCTTCGGCGATAATCTGATCGCAGAGCAGCACGCACTCGTCGCAGATGAACACCCGGTCGGGACCCGCGATTAGGCGCTTGACCTGCGCTTGCGCCTTGTCGCAGAAAGAGCAACGGTAATCGGTCCTGCTAGTCATTATGCGGAAGCTCCGGAAAACTATCTGATTTGCGACGCCGGCGGTGGATTAAGACTGTCGGCGCCATGACACTATTGACACCAAATTGACGACATTACGGGGTCTAACGGTGCGATGATTATGCGCCGCTGGATGACGCTAGAACTTCGTCTATCAGCCCGTATTCTTGCGCCTGATCCGCGCTCATATAGTGATCGCGGTCGGTGTCCTGAGCGATTTGCTCGTAGGGCTGGCCGGTGCTATCGGACAGAATGGTGCGAATCTTATCTTGCAGACGCAGGATCTCTCTCGCGGCGATTTCCACATCGCTCGCCTGTCCCTGCGCGCCGCCCATCGCCTGATGCATGTGGATGGTCGAATCCGGCAGCGCGAAACGCTTGCCCTTAGCGCCGGCGCACAGCAGAACCGTGCCCATGCTCGCCGCCAAGCCAACACAGATTGTGGAGACATCGGGGCGAATGAGGTTCATAGTGTCGTATATCGCGAGACCGGCGTATATGACGCCGCCCGGCGAGTTGATGTATAGGCTGACATCGCGCTCCGGGTCTTCCCTGTCTAGGAACAGCAGCTGCGCGATGATGGCGTTCGCCACTTGGTCGTTGATGGGCGTTCCCAGATAGACGATGCGCTCTTTCAGTAGCATCGAGTAGATGTCGTAGGCGCGCTCGCCGCGTGGGCCAGACTCCACGACCATAGGAATGACATTCTCAGACCCACCGCCCTGCAGCAATTCACTCGCGCTCAAATCTTCGGGCCTAAACAGCATCGGTATATCTCCTTGAAGCGTAAGGGGCATTCTCCCGGTCAGGTATATTAGTGATTTCAGGTGTGATAACAGTGTGATAACAGTGTGTCGGATGCAATCACATCCGACAGTTCGATGTCGCCGGTTATGCGTTAACGGTCTAGCCGTTCGTGGACTCATCCTGTTCTGCAGTTGGACCCGCATCGTCGCTGTCGTCGCCGGATTCGCCTGCTTCGACAATTGCGGCAGACTCGTCGGTATCGGTCGCTTCGCCCTTGGCGATTTCTACAAGACGCTCCATCACCTTTTGCGAGTGCATCGCGCGGCGGATGTTGGCTCGAATGTCGTCAGTAATTTCTGGCATTTCGATGCCTTCCGGACTTTCTTGGCGATTTACTTCGATGATAGACTGAATGCGCTCGTCCACCTCCTCGTCCTCAACGGCGATGTCCTCAGCTTCGCCCAGTTTTTCGAGTGCGACCGCGCGCTTAATCCGCATTTCCGCTTGTTCGCGCATTTGCTCGCGCAGTTCCGTCTCCGAACTGCCGATGGAGCGCATATAGTCGTCCATGCGGATGTTGATGCGGGCGAGCGTCTGCGCCTGTTCGTTCAGCATGTAATTGACTTCGTGCTGAATAATCACCGGCGCGATGGTCGTGGTCGCGCCTTCAATCAGACTGTTAATTGCGGACTCACGCAGTTCTTCATTTACGGCGTTTTCGGCTTCAGTGTTAAGTTCTTCGACAATCTGCTCACGCAAGGCTTCAAGCGAATCGTAGCCCTCGCCGATGCTTTTCGCGAATTCATCGTCGAGTTCCGGCAATATGCGCTCTTTGATGTCGCTGACGGTAACCGACACTTGAACTTGCTGCCCCGCGAACTCATCTACTGGGAAGTCATCCGCGACCGTCAGAGCAAACTCGCTTGGCGTGTCAATCTCGGCGCCGACGAGCGCTTCAGCGAATCCGGGGAAGGGGCGGTCGGCGTCTTCTACTAGCAAGTACACCGTATCGGTCTCGTCGAGTATGGTGTCGCCTTCGACGGTTCCGGTGGCGGTCATCGTCACCATGTCGCCCATCGCGACAGGACGCTCTACGGGTTCCCATGATGACACGCTGCCGCGCAGCTGTTCCAGCCGTTCCTCGACATCTTCTTCGTCAACTTCCGTCTGCTCGACTTCTACTCGGATGTCCCTGTAATCGCCGAGTTCCACCTCGGGGCGAAGCGGCACAGTCGCGGTGAAAGTAACGGGGTCTAGGTCTAGCAATTCCATTTCGGGCATGCCGCCGGGTTCAATCTGCTGTTCGTCGATCGCCCTGCCTGTAACCTCAGGCAGCATGGTGTCGAGTACTTCGTTCAGCAGCGCCTCGCGTCCCAGCATCTGCAACGCGATATGGCGCGGCACACGCCCCTTGCGGAATCCGGGATAGGAGATGAGCGGCTTTACTTTCTGGTAGCCAATATCGATGTACGGACGAACTTCCTCGTCTTCCAGTTCGATATGCAGCACGGTCTGTAG
>VXRI01000159.1 GCA_009838595.1 Chloroflexota bacterium
CTTTGGGGCAGCGTCCGCAGCCGGCAGCGACTACTGGCACATCGAGAACGAAGAGGGCGGCATCCCCGGCGGCATTATCCAGACCAACGAAAATATGCCGCCGAATTATGTTATGTTCTATGTGCAGTCAGACGACTTGCAGGCGTCTTTGGACAAGGCGGAAAGCTTGGGCGGCACGCCCGTTGTTCCCCCTACAGACATCCCCGGCGGCATGGGGCAGATTGCCGTCTTTATGGACCCGGATGGCAACGGCATTGGGTTACATAAGTGGACTGGCGACGCGCCTGAATAGGAATTGGAGGACATCACAATCGTGGAACTTGGAACATTTTCGGTAAGCCTTGGCGTCAAGGACATCGAGAAGTCTTTGGACTTCTACCTGAAGTTCGGCTTTGAAATTATTGACGGCGGTCACATGAACGAAGAGTTCGCCGACACCGATACCGATAAGTGGCGCATATTGCGAAACGGAACAACAAACATTGGGCTGTTTCAGGGCGTGTTCGATGGAAATATCCTGACATTCATTCACACAGATCTTCGCCCATTGCAGGCGGAGCTCAAAGCGGCGGGCGTGCAGTTTGACACGGAAGCGGACATGACGACTACAGGTCCATGCAGCGCGACGCTGACCGACCCGGACGGCAACGCCATCCTCTTCGATCAGCATTACTAGCCCGCGCGGACAATTTGGACTTGCTGACCTTATGCTGAGTGGGTAGGTCAGTAAGTAAGGGGCGTAGCTTATGGGCATACCCAAACTATAGCGTCGTGCCAAGTTTGCACCCAACCGAACGCCGCAGTCTTATACCTACATTGAAGGAATACGAAATCATGCCCAAAACAGAAGAAAACCTTGCATTCGCATCGGCGGCGGAACTGCGCGCCCTTATCGGCGACAAGCAGGTATCGCCCGTAGAGCTGACTGCGCTGTACTTTGAGCGTATCGACCGCCTTGACTCACAACTGAACGCCTACCTGACGCTGACCCGGGAGGATGCTCTGGAAGCTGCGAAGGACGCCGAAGCGGCAGTCATGCGCAGCGATGCGCTTCCCCCATTGCATGGTGTCCCCATTTCCATCAAGGACTTGGAACTGACGAAGGGCGTTCGCACCACGAGCGGCTCACTGCCGTTCAAGGACAGAGTGCCGGAGGAAGATTCCATCGTCGTGGAGCGCGTCAAGGCGGCGGGCGCAATCATCCTTGGCAAGACGAACACGCCCGAATTCGGGCATCGTGGCACAACCGAGAACATGCTCGGCGATGCCTGCCGCAATCCATGGAACACCGAGCGCACACCGGGCGGCTCCAGCGGTGGTGCGGCTGCTGCACTCGCGGCAGGGCTGTGCGCCATATCGACTGGAAGCGACGGCGGCGGCTCGGTTCGCATTCCGGCGAGTTTCTGCGGACTGTACGGTATCAAGCCTACTCAGGGGCGAGTTCCCCGATACAGCGGCCGCAGCGCGCCCATCATAGCTAATCAACTCAGCCAGTCCGGTCCCATCACCCGCACGGTTGAGGATGCGGCGATTCTGCTGCAAGCGCTAGCCGGCTATGACGCGAGGGACGCCGGCTCACTGCGCGATGCGCCTGCCGATTATCTCGCCGCGCTGGACGCGGACATCAGGAGTCTGCGAATTGGTTGGAGTCCTGATTTCTGCTACGCGGCGGTTGACGGCGAAGTGCTGGATGTGTGTGGCAAAGCAGCGCAGGTATTCGGCGAAATGGGCTGCGCGGTCGGTGACAGCGGATTTACGCTGGATGTGCCACAGGAAGCGTTTCGAGTACTGTTCTGCGTGAACACATACGCTTCCATGGGCTACCTGCTACCTGAGCGCGCCAATGACCTGACCGATTATTTCCGCGCCAACATGGAGTACGCGGCAACCCTGACCGCGGCAGACTACGCCAAGGCAATCGGCGAGTTGGACATCGTGAAGGCGCGTTTCGACGACTACTTCGAGAACTACGACTTGTTGCTCTCACCCACAATGGCAGTTCCCGCCTTCGAAATAGAGCGGCATCCGGCAACTATCGCTGGGCAGGAGGTAGATCCGTTCTTTGGCTACCTGCCGTTCACTTACCCGATCAACGCCATCGGGCATCCTGCCGCAAGTGTGCCGTGTGGCTTTTCGTCAGACGGCATGCCCATCGGCTTGCACATCGTAGGACGCAAGGGCGACGAAGCCACGGTGCTCGCAGCATCCGCCGCATTTGAGCGCGCCATGCCTTGGGCAGACAAGCGCCCGCCTGTGAGATAAAATCTTGCATTAATCTTTTCCTCCTTTGGGGAAGGTTAGGGACGGGCGAAACGCTTCACCATCCCATCCCCATAAGATACGCTGATGCAAACTTTTCTTGAAATACCGAACGAAATGGAGAACCCCCATGCCAAACATCGACGAAAACCTAGCATTCGCGCCATCATACAAACTCGCCGCTCTCATCGCTGACAAGCAAGTTTCTCCTGTCGAGATTACGCAACTTTACTACGATCGAATAGAGCGGCTGGACTCGCAGCTGAACTCGTACCTGACGCTGACTCAGGATATGGCGATAGAAGCCGCACGCGCCGCTGAAGACGCCGTGATGCGCGGTGATGACCTCGCGCCCTTACACGGCGTTCCCATTTCCATCAAGGACTTGCAGATGACCAAGGGAGTGCGCACCACACTCGGCTCGCTCGCCTACAAGGACAACGTGCCGGACGCCGACTCCGCAGTAGTTGAGCGGGTGAAGGCGAGCGGCGCGATTATTCTAGGCAAGACTAACACTCCTGAGTTCGGCTTGCTCGGCGCAAACGAGAACCGGCTAGGCGACGATTGCCGCAATCCGTGGAACACCGCGCGCACATCCGGCGCGTCGAGTGGTGGCGCGGGCGCGTCTGTCGCGGCCGGGCTGTGCTCGCTTGGCACGGGCGGCGATGGCGGTGGGTCAATCCGCATACCCGCAAGCTTCTGCGGCATCTACGGCATCAAGCCCACGCAGGGGCGAGTGTCTAGCTTCAGCGGCGTGCCGCCCGCGCAACCGCTGCTGAACATCACTAGCCAGCAGGGGCCCATGTCGCGCACCGTCAAGGATTCGGCGATACTGTTGCAGGCGCTCGCCGGATACGACCCGCGCGATTCAGCATCATTGCGCGAGCCAACGCCGGACTTCGTAAGCGCCGTGGACAGAGACATCAGCGGTCTTCGCATCGCTTGGAGTCCGGACTACGGCTACGCAGGCGTCGATGCCGAGGTTATCGAGGTGTGCGCCGGCGCTGCCAGAGCGTTCGAGGGCATGGGCTGCTCGGTGGACGAGAGCGATATAGCGCTCGAATCGCCGTTTGAGACTTGGTGGGTGTTCTTCGCCGCTAATGTGTACACCACGCAGGGGCATTTGCTCGACGATCCGGACGACCCGCTGTCGTGGTACGGGCGCATGGCTGTCGAGGATGGCAAGGGCTACAGCGCGAGCGACTTCATCAAGGCGATGGGCGGCCGCGACCGGATGATTAACCAGTTCGCCGATGTGTTCGACGACTACGACCTGCTGCTATCGCCTACGATGGCGACGACCGCATTCCCGGTGCAGCAGTATCCCGCTGAGATTGCGGGCAAAGTGAACGCGAGCCGCAAGGGTTGGGGCTTCTTGCCGTTCACACATCCCATCAACACCATCGGACATCCGGCGGCAAGCGTGCCGTGCGGCTATTCGTCCGATGGCATGCCGATTGGCTTGCACATCGTCGGTCGCAAGGGTGACGAAGAAACGGTGCTTGCCGCATCTGCTGCCTTTGAGCGCGCTATGCCCTGGGCGGACAGGCGACCCGTTGTCAGCTAAATTGCACGGATGAACAGGATGGGCAGGGTAAGATAACTGGCAAAGAAATAGGGATGCCCGCATTTCTACGGGCATCCCCTTTTTATGTCAATCTATGGTTGGTGGTTACTTCGAAATGAAGTCGAGCTGCTCGTACTTGCCGTTGGTGGTCAGAACGGGGTCGATGCCGAGCCAGCGTTCCGCGATGGTGGAGTATGTGCTGCGGAAATCGTTGCTGAAATGCAGGTCGCCTTCCAACTGCTTGTCGTCGTCGAGTGAGGGGAAGTCGCCGTACATACCACCGTGGACATCGCCGCCGATGACGAACGCCACGCCGCCGGAACCGTGGTCGGTGCCAGCGCCGTTGTCGCGGATGCGCCTGCCGAACTCGGAGAACAGCAGCACCACGACATCCTTATCCAGGTCGTGCTCCTTCATGTCGTCCATAAAATCGCCGACTGCGCCGGACACATCCTGCCACAACTTGGCGTGGCTGGTCAGCTCGGACGCATGCGTGTCGAAACTGCCGTGCTGCGTGTAATAGACGCGCGTACCGAGACCGGCGGTCATCACCTGCGCGATGGACTTCATGTTCTCGGCGATAGGATTGTCCGCATACTCGATGCTGGAGGAATAGCGCTGCGGCGCGACCCGCAGAACATCGGCACCCTTGAGCGCGTCCGTGCCGGTCTGCGAGATGAAGTTGGCTATGACATCTCGGCCGCTGCCGCCGTACATCTGTGTGAACGCCTCAAGCGCGAGGTTGCGCGCCGCTTCGTCCTTAATGTCCGGGAACAGCCCGTATGTCTCGAGGTTGCCGACCGATGCGACGGGCACGCCCTTGGCGTACAGCGCGCGCGGCAGACCGCGACCAAAATTGACGCCTGTTAGCACATTCTCCGCCTGCGGGTCAAGCTCGCGGATAGCCCTGCCGAGCCAGCCATCGTCGCCTACCTGCTCGCTCTCGGCAGTGTGCCATACATCCATCGAGCGAAAGTGCGACCGGTTCGGATTCGGATAGCCGACGCCGTTAATGAGAGCGACCTTGCCCTCGTCCCACAGCGACTTGATTGGCGCCAGCGCCGGGTTAAGACCGAGCTTGTCGTCCAACTTAAGCACTTCGTCCTGCGGAATGTTCACGAAGGGCCTGTTGTCGTAATACTGTCCGTCGTTGTACGGAATGACCGTATTCAGGGCATCGTTGCCGCCGGAAAGCTGCAACACTACCACCGTCTTTTCGTGCTGACCGTTACCGTTAGTCGCCATTTTCCCTCTCCTATCAAGTGCCCATCAAGTAACTGATGCCCCGCTCTTTTTCATCCCTCGTATAATCGCTTAATTTGCGGGTTTCGTCAAGTAGCGAATTCTCCCTAATAACAGATTCAAGAGTCCCTTCCCCATGGTCTGATAATGGTGAAATCAGTACGGAAATTCGCCCGTCCCGTCATTATTGTATGTGTTGACTAAGCTGACTAATTCGATGACAGAAATTGTATAGTCTGCAGTGCGTGTTCCCGTTCAATCCCTGGTGAGGACGCTCAGCATTGTAGTACAGCAGATACTGCATCGGCCGGTGTCGTGAAAGTTGTAGAAGTCCTGGGCGAAACGGAAGTGGGAATGCTTCTTCGCCTTGACCAGTTCGTACTCTTCGATGAGAAACTGCCACTTCCGG
>VXRI01000301.1 GCA_009838595.1 Chloroflexota bacterium
TCAATCTCCAAAGCCCATCGTTCCTCGAAACTCAGTTTTCGAGGCTTTGACTGGGGGGAAATGCATTCGGGTCGGCTTTCCACAGGCATCAATCGCACCAGAAGCGTTTTGCCGTCCTGTTGAAATCCGTGGAAGGTCAGCAGTGATATGTCCACGCCTTTGTCGGCGAGGAAATTCACTATCCGCTCTGTCCTGTCATCAACTCCCAGCCCGACCAGAAACAGGCGGATAGGTGTTAGATTGTCAAGATTGTCCGCATCTGAATGCTCGGAGTACCACTCCGCGAAATCTTCTATCTTATCGATTCCATGCGCGCCTGAGTTGTCAGTGATGTGTTTGATTAAAGAGTCTGTGCTCATGCCTTCAAGATAGGAAGCATAGTCCACAATCTGAGCCACCGCATCGCGTGAGAGCGCGCCGCGCTTCAACTCGAACAGCACTAGCCTGCCGTCGCTGTCCACGCCTAGCAGGTCGAGCGGGCCGCCTTCTCCTTCTGTCTGCGTCTGTCGGCCCACCAGCGTCAACCCCGGCATCAGCAACTCCGGCTTGCTAACGATGTTCTCTTCCAGCCACCATTCGGAGTTGGTCCGGCTTCTAGGCTGCACGTTTGTTATTTCGGAGCCTTCAATTGCCCATATCTTGATTTCGTCCATTAGGGTTGCTCTCCTCAACGCATCGACAATTCTCTTTCGGCAACGATGCCAACTGCATCCGCATCAATTCTTCGTCAAGCGCCGATGATTCCTGGGAGTACACATTATCCAAAACCTCACGCACTTCCGTATCTGACATCATTACCATGGATGCACCACCTCCCCGCCAACCAGCGTCGCATGCACCCTCCCACGCAGCGTGGCGCCCTGCAACGGCGTGTTTTTGCCTTTGGACGCGAATTGCGCCGTATCCACGACCCACTCCTCATCAATATCGATGATGGTGATGTCCGCTACGGCGCCTTGTCGCAGCGTGCCGATGTCGTTGCGGTGTAGGAATCGCGCGGGCGACGCAGTGAGCTTTTCGATGAGCAAGGGCAACTCTAGCGCGCCGCTGTGCACCAGTTCCATCAGTTGCCCGAGCGCCGTCTCGAACACGCTGATGCCGAAATCCGCCTCGTGGAATGTGCACTGCTTGCCGGTGAAATTGTGCGGCGCGTGGTCGGTGGCGATGAAGTCGATGACGCCGTCGCGCAACCCGGCGACCAGCGCGTTCATGTCCTTCTTTGCGCGCAATGGAGGGTTGACCTTCGCCGTGGTGTCGTAGGCGGCGGGCGTAAGCGGCGCAAACATGCAGTTGATCGAACTGCCGTCCGCCGATCTGCCCAGCGCCGCAACGTCCGTCATCGTCAGGTGGTGCGGCGTAACCTCCGCGCTCACATTCATCATGCCGCGTTCCTTCGCGCGGCGCACCAATTCGAGCGAGCCCTCCGTGGTCAAGTGCGCCACATGGTAGCGCCCGCCCGTAAGCGCCGCGAGTTCAATGTCGCGCCCGACCATTATGTCCTCGGATGCGTTGGGTATGCCTTTTAAGCCGAGCCGATTGGACACCCAGCCTTCGTTCATGGAGCCGCCATGGAACAGCGACGGCTCTTCGCAGTGGTTGATGACGGGCAATCCTACCGCCGAGCTGTACGCGAGCGCCTGCCGCATGATGTTCGCGTTGAAGACCGGGTTGCCGTCGTCGCTGAAGCCGATAGCGCCCGCTTCCGCAAGCTCGCCCATTTCCGCGAGTTCCGCGCCTGCGCTGCGCTTCGTTACGCTGCCGATGGGCAGCACGCGCACGGTCGCCTCGTCGCGCGCCTTGCGAAGCACATATTCTAGTGTGGCGGCTGTGTCCATTGCCGGGTTCGTGTTGGGCATCGCGCAGACGGTCGTGAAGCCTCCGCGCGCCGCCGCAAGCGTTCCCGTGGCGATGGTCTCTTTGTCCTCGAAGCCCGGCTCGCGCAGGTGGCAGTGCACATCAACGAAGCCGGGGGATACGACCATTCCGGCAGCATCAATGACTGTGCCGTGCTCCGGCGGCGTGATGTTCTGCGCCACACCGCTTACCACGCCATTTTCCACAAGCAAGTCGCAATTGCCGTCTATGCCCTGCGACGGGTCTATCAGCCTGCCGCCCTTGATTAACGTTATTCCGGATTGCGCCATATGTTTAACCTGCCGTCTTGCTTGATTGTGACTGTTGTCCGTGAGCCGTTGCCCTTGATCTATCGAACGTTATTCGTCTCTCCGCTAATCTGACCGTTCCACATGTTCATTTATTTGGAAGGGATTTTGTGTGATTGGCTAGCCGTTCTAAACATCGTCCTCTGCCTCTGGTGAAATGGACGAACAGTCATTTTCCGCGCGGGCAGGAACGGCGTTTGCCTTTCCTAGAATCTCGGTTACATGCGGGTGAACCGGGACATCGGGGCTGCCGTTCCACCAGACGAATTCGACCACCAACGGGTCATGCGAGATGTCCACTTCGCCATCCGCCTGCACGCTGAATACATAGTGATGGTTGTACTTGCCGTCGTGCGTGAACAGGTACTGCGAGGATGTCGCGGTGAGCGTGGTTTCTTCTTGCAGTTCGCGCGTCACCGCGGCGGCCGGTTCTTCGCCATCGTCAATGCCGCCGCCGGGCAGCATGAACGCGGGACGGTACATATCGCGTACTAGCAGCACGCACCCATCTCGCACGATGATGGCGGTAGCCCGTTGGCGCGGCGTATCTCTCAACCTATTATCCCTCACCTGTACATAGATTTCGTACCATTCGAACCCTCTCCAGTATGTAGCGTTCTTCGTAGGGGCACCCAGCCCGGTCGCCTCTACCGCCGTTGGGCGCGGAATCGTCAATTTCGCCCTTTGCCCACCTTTGTAAGTCTTCTCCGAAGAAGTGCAGCTAGACCGTTCGCGGTGTAACTGCCGCGTACAGCAGCGCCATACGCACGGCTACTCCGTGTGTTACTTGCTCTTCGATGACGGCTTGTGCGCCGTGCGCCACTTCCGGGTCGATTTCGATGCCTTCGTTCATGGGGCCCGGGTGCATTACCAGCGCTTCGGGCTTGGCGAGCTGCATGCGGCGCGGCGTGATGCCGTACATCCGTGAGTATTCGCGCAGAGTGGGCAGGTGTCCCGCTTCCTGCCGCTCCGATTGTAGGCGCAGTGTCATCACCACATCGGCGTCCGTGAGCGCGCTCTCTACATTCGTCTCGACTTTCACGCCGGCGAAGGGATGCCCGGACGTGCCGTCGTGTATGCCGTTGCCGATGCCGCCGAGGAAGTCGGACGGTATCAACGTTGGCGGCGCGCACAGCGTTACATCCGCGCCCATTTTCGTCAGTCCCCACAAGTTCGACCGCGCCACGCGGCTGTACAGCAAGTCGCCCACGATGACCACCTTCAAGCCTTCGACTTTGCCGAAGTGATCGCGGATGGTGAACAGGTCAAGCAGCGCCTGCGTGGGATGCGCGTGCGTGCCGTCGCCCGCGTTGATGACGGCGGAGTTCAGGAAGCGGGACAGGAAGTGCGGCGCGCCCGAGTGTGGATGGCGCATCACGATGATGTCCGCGTTCATCGCCTGCAATGTGAGCGCGGTGTTGTACAGCGACTCGCCCTTTTCCACGCTGCTGCCGCTGCCGGATACATTTATCACATCCGCGCTGAGTATCTTGCCCGCCTGCTCGAACGACACGCGCGTCCGCGTGCTGGCTTCGTAGAACAGCGTGATGATGGTCTTGCCGCGCAGCGTTGGCACTTTCTTGATGTCGCGCTGCAACACCTCGCGCATCACTTCCGTGTTCTGCAGCACCACCTCGATCTCTTCTTGCGTGAAATCGTCTAGGTCGAGGATGTGGCGCGGCGTGGCTGGTCGTGCGCCGTTCGCGGGGGACAGCGGCGCTTGGCGTACAGGCCTGCGGCGAGTTGTTGTCGGCATCAGTCGCTCTCCATCAGGGTCTGCCCTTCGACAAGTCGGTCAAATCTTTCACTTTAGAATCACTCCCTCATCAGCGCAATCTGATCGATGCCGTCTATCTCGCTCATATAGACTTGCACGGATTCTTCGCGCGATGTCGGCACATTCTTGCCCACATAGTCTGGGCGAATGGGCAACTCTCGGTGTCCCCTGTCCACGAGACTGGCGAGCTGGATTTCGCGCGGTCGTCCGAAGTCGTTCAGCGCGTCCATGGCGGCGCGGATGGTGCGCCCGGTGTACAGCACATCATCCACCAGTACCACGCAGAGTCCATGCACGCCGGATGGTATGCGCGTATGCATGAGCGGGCGTCCGCGCTCTGCGATGTCGTCGCGATATAAGCCTACATCCAGTTCGCCAACCGGCACATCGACGCCTTCGAACTGGCGAATGAACGCGGCGATGCGCTTTGCCAGCCACACGCCGCGAGTCTGAATACCAACCAGAACGATGTCTTCGACACCGCCGTTGCGCTCCAAAATCTCGTGCGAGATGCGGACGAGCGCACGACGTATTTCGTCCGCGCCGAGTATGCTGCGTTCAGTTGAAATAGCGGGCGCGCCGCCGATATTCGCGCTGTCAGGCAGGGAATTATCCAACAAAAAAACCTCTTGCCCGGCGACATGAGGTCAGACGATCGCCACTGTCGCGCAACCAGCACTCAACTACGGCAAAATCGTCGTCTCCCTTGCCAGCCTCTCCGGACTGAGTTAAAGGGACATTCTTTATATTTGCTGATACTATTGTACAAGCAGCGGCGCACACGCTTCAAGGAAGATTACGCGGTCTTTTATCATATCTATCCTGTCCATCCTGTTAGTTGATAATGATTGGTCATTCCGAACAGGATGAGGAATCTGAAATCGCCGTGGCAAAAGCGTTCAGATATTTCGTATTCCTCACATGGCTGCGCTGCGTTCGGAATGGCATTGGAGTGTGTGCTGCTTTGTTCATCCTGTCAATTAAGGGCGAAATTAACATCGATGTATGGAATAAGTAGGAAGGGATGGGCCGCGATGCGGCTTGACGCGCTTTCGCGTAAGACACTAGAATAGCGCGAAATGCGGTTCGCAAGGCAAGGAACGGCGTATTGGCTGATGTGATTGAAATGGAGTCTATGGGCGGCGTGGTGACGCGGACGCGCGGCGGCGATGTGGAAGTCGTGGTCTGCGGGTTCGACGTGCAGCAAGGCAATGTCGTCTGGGGACTGCCGAAGGGAACGCCCGAAGACGGTGAGACGCGCGAACAGACCGCCCTGCGCGAGGTGAACGAAGAGACAGGTTTGCAAGTTCGCATCGAAGGCTTCGTGGGCAGCATAGACTACTGCTTCGCCCGGTTCGATGACGGCGCGCCTTGCCACAAGGTCGTACACTTCTACCTGATGAGCGCATACGGCGGCGACTTGTCGCTGCACGACCACGAATTCGACTATGTGCGCTGGCTTCCCGTGCCGGAAGCCACGAGGACGCTGACTCACGATAACGAGGTCCGAGTTGTTAAGAAT
>VXRI01000186.1 GCA_009838595.1 Chloroflexota bacterium
TGTGTCCGGAACTTGCAAGATGGGCCCCGACTCCGACCCAATGGCAGTCGTCGACCAGTACCTCAAAGTCAAAGGCGTCGAATGTCTGCGAGTTGCGGACGCATCGATAATGCCTGACTGCATCCGCGCCAACACCAATGCCACTACGATTATGATAGGCGAAAAAGTCGCCGACTTCATCAAGGAAGGCCGATAATTATCCGCCAATAACCTCCTGTATAAATCTATTGCGCCTGTTAAGAAGGTTGAATGAGTGAAGGAGAATATATTTAGCGCTCCCAGTAAATCGGGCCACCGCAATCTGAACTTACGAACGCCGAAAACTCCTTGCGCCTATACATCGCAGTGCTACCATGAAGTGTGGGCAAAAAAGCGGTCCTCTAAATCCCTTCCATCACTATGACAGGAAGAATCAGGACACAAGCGAACCGCACTACGCTCACCCTTCAATTTTATGTATGTATCAACAAGGCGGCATCAGGTAGCCATGGAGGTTCAGATGGACTTGGGAGCGCATGTATCGGCGGCGGGCGGCGTGGACAAGGCGGTCGGTCGCGCGACCGCCATCGGTGCGGAAGCGATACAGCTATTCGCGTCATCACCGCGCGGCTGGAAGTTCAAGCCGATACCTGACGAGAAGGCGGAGTCATACCGCGAGCAGGCGGCGGCAGAAGGTATCCGCTCTACATTCCTGCACGGTTCGTATCTGGTCAACATTGGTGGCAAGCCGGATCTCGTGGAAAAGTCTATCGACTCGCTCATCAACCACATGAACGCGGCGGCGCAAATTGGCGCACGAGGCGTCATATTTCATTCTGGCAGCCACAAGGGCGTCGGCTTCGATGCGGTATTCGAGCAGGCGATAGCCGTGCTGTACACAGTGCTGGACAACACGGATGACGATGTGCATCTGATAATCGAGAACTGCGCCGGACTAAACGCACAGATTGGCGCGTCATTCGCTGAGATTGGCATGATGATAAAAGCCGTCGATTCGCCGCGCCTGACGGTATGCTTTGACACCGAGCACGCCTTCGCCGCCGGCTATAACCTCGCCGAACCGGATGGCATCGAGAAGACTATGGATGAGTTCGACACCGAAATCGGGTTGGAGAAGCTCGTCGTGGTACACGCCAACGACTCCAAAGTGGAGCTTGGCTCCGGCATTGACCGACACGAAAACATTGGCGAGGGCTTCATCGGGATCGAAGGATTCGAGGCGATTATGGCGCATCCCGCGTTCGCCGATGTGCCGTTCCTACTGGAAGTTCCCGGCGATAACAGGAAGGGTCCTGACAAGCCGAATCTCGATCGCCTGAAGGACATACGCGCAAGGCTTGCGGCGGCAGCGCCACGATAGGGAGCGATGTTGGCAAATTTGCCTCTGCGGACACAGACTATTCCTGAGCGCGGCGCCGGATGAGCGCAGTAGCGGCCAGTGTAGTTTTCGGACTGCTGGCAGCTGCAGGCTGGGGCATTGCCGACTTCATCGCGGCTGCGGCGTCCAAACGCGTCGGCGTGCTCCGTACCGCGACGGGCGTGCATCTGGCCTCTGCCGTGGCTGCAGCTGGTTACTTTGTTATCGTTTTCGAGCCCAGCGTGGTGAAGTGGCAGCATTGGGCTATACTTGGCGCAATGTCCGTTGGCGGCGTGTTGGTGTATGTTGCCTTCTACCGCGCGCTCCTCGAAGGTCCTGTTGTAGTCGTCAGCCCCATCGTATCGTCGTACGCCATCATTCTCATTGGGCTAGCTGTGGTGTTTGCCGGGGAACGGCTTAGCCTATGGCAGACGATAGGCGCGGTGTGCAGCGTGGGCGGCGTAGTGCTTGCTTCGTTCGACCCGCGAAGTCTATCCGCCGGTGGCAGGCTTATCGGACTTGGCGTGGCGCTGGCAATCGTAACGATGATCGGGCTCGGCGGGTTGAGTTATGCGCTCGGCATAATGTCGCGGGAACTTGGATGGTTCTTGCCGGTGTTCATAACGCGTGTTGTCAGTACAGCGCTGTTCATTCCCCTCACATTCGCAATGCGGCAGTGGACATTTAAGGGCGTGACAATCGCCCTCGCGCTGCTTATAGCATTCGCCGGCATTGTGGAAATGGGCGGCATGTTCGCCTACGCCAGAGGCACGGAAGTGGGCGTCATTTCGATTGTCGCAGCCGCATCTATCTCCTATCCGCTCATCCCGATGCTTGGCGGAATAATCCTGTTCCGCGAACGGCTCGCCTTCAGCCAGTGGGTCGGGCTGTGCATCACACTCTCCGGACTTTTCGTGCTCGCGCTCGCCTCGTGATATACTCTGACGCGGTAATTTTCCGAGAACGCATTGTATCAGACGATATTTGAGATATTTCATGAGGTGGAAAATGGGACTCAACGGTAAAGTGTGCATAGTAACGGGCGGTGGCAGCGGCATCGGACGCAGCGCCTCCCTGATGATGGCAGAGGCGGGCGCGAAGGTCGTTCTTGTCGGCAGGACCGTGTCCAAGGTTGAAGATGTCCGCGACGAGATTACGGCGGCGGGCGGTACGGCGATGGCACTCGGGCTGGATGTGGGCGACTACGACGGCGTAATGCAGATGGCGAAGGATGTGCTGGACGCATACGGGCAAATTGATGTATTGGTGAACAACGCCGGGCATAGCTCACATCACCGCCGTCTGATGACGACTACGCCAGACGAATTGCGCGGCGTGTTGGACTCCAATGTCGCCGGCAGCGTGTACTGTTCGCAGGCGGTCGTGCCGCATATGCGCGAACGCGGCGAGGGCACGATAATCAATGTGTCGTCTATGGCGGGCGTCAACGCGAGCCTGCTCGCCGGCATGGCATACAGTGCGGCGAAAGCGGCGGTCATCAACTTCACGGCATTCCTGAACACCGAGTTGAAGAACACAGGTATCCGTAGCAGCGTGGTGATACCCGGCGAAGTGGATACACCCATCTTGGATAACCGGCCTATAGTGCCGGATGGCGAAGCGCGCGACACAATGGTGACCGCCGAAGACGCCGCCGAAGCGATTTTCCTGATAGCGAACCTGCCGCAGCGCGCCTGCATCCCTGAGCTGATAATCCGCCCAACCTACATGCGCGACACATCCGCCGAAGCAGGCGCCGCTTAACCTACTCGCTTGCCCTCTCCCTATAGCCCTTTCCCCATCTGGGAAAGTTTGGGATGGCGGCAAGTCTTGTCCGTCGTTGATGCCCGAATTGCGTGACACCCACACTTTGAACCACAGGAGGCACCGAAATGCAGCAGCAAGTACCCCCATACATGGCGGCGCTACTCGCTAACGATCCCGAATTGGCGGAGATTCTGACCACGAACCGCGAATTCATAATTCAGGACGGCGCTCTGTCCGCGAAGACGAAGACGCTGATGACGATGCTGTGCGACGCGCTGCTGGCGCACGAAGACGGCGTCAAAGTCATTGCGGACCGCGCGCGCGGCATGGGGGCAACCGAAGCGGAAATCGCGGAGACCATCCGAGTCGCATTCTGGATGGGCGGGTTGCCCGCGCTCGTAACGGGTGTCAACGCATTCAAGGGAGACTAGATTTCGCGCGATTCCCGCCGTTAGCCCATTGCCAGCGCGTCCGGATTAACGCAGCCGGGCATCGCCTCGCCCTTTATCGCGGCGATGATGTTATCCGCGGACATCTGCCCCATTCGGCGCACGGTTTGGCGGCTGGCGCTGGCTATGTGCGGCGTTACAAGCAGATTGTCTAGAGTCAGGAGTGGGTCATTGAACGGGATTGGCTCTGGGTCGGTCACATCAATCGCCGCACCTGCGATGACGCCGCTCGATAGCGCGTCATACAAGTCGCGCGGATTTACGGTGCGACCGCGCGTTGTATTGATCAGGAATGCGGTGGACTGCATCATCTCTAGCTCGCGCCCTCCAATCATGTACTCGGTGTCCGGCGTAAGCGGCATGTGCAGGCTCACATAGTCAGACTCACGCAGCACGGAATCCATATCGTCGCGCCACTCTGCGTCAAGTGCGGATTCCACTTCGGGTTTGCGCGTGCGGGAATTATAAATGATGCGCATGTCGAACGCACGCGCTCGCCGCGCAACTGCCGTGCCTATCAGTCCCATGCCAATGATGCCGAGCGTCGCGCCGTGCACATCGGTGCCAAGGTAAGGAATCTGGTCGAATACCGTCCATTCCTTCGCTCGGATTTTACGCTCTCCGTATGCGATGTTGCGTGCAAGTGCCAGCATCAACCCGAAGGTGAAGTCCGCGCAGGATTCGTGCAGCACGCCGGGTGTATTGCCGATGAGAATGCCGTTGCGCGTGGCAGCCGGAATATCGATGTTGTCCAGCCCGACGGCGCGGTTAGCCACAACCTTCAGCGTGGTGGCTGCATCCAGCAGATCAGCGTCGATTATATCGGTTACCTCGGTCAGCATCGCACCGAATTCCTGCACCTTTTCGAGCAGCAATTCGCGCGGCGGCGGAGAGTTCTGCTGCCACACTTCGACATCGTAAATGCCGTCAAGGTACGCGATTGCCTCCGGTATGATGTGGCTGCGCGTTATGAATATCTTTTCGCTGGGCATGTATCACCTATCGTTGTCTGCTATCTGTTCTCGGAGGCAGGCATGACATATTGTTCCTAATGTCCCTTGCCCCATCAAAGAGGTAGGTTAAGAAGAGGATGTCCGTAAAATGCCCGCCTTATTTTTCGCCGTTTCCATCGACCTTCACATGGGCGTATTGCACGGGCTTCGTGTCGGAGCGCAAGTACAGCGGATGCTTCGGCTCGCCGGTCCGGTTCAGCCCCAGATGGTACGATTGCTTAGCGGCGATTGCCATGCGCCTGACTGCCTGCGATCTGTTCTTGTACGCGCCGTGATTTCCCCAAGCAAGCACGACCGCGTCTGCTTCGTGCAGCGCGCCGCGAATCCACGCGTCGTTGTCCGCGCCGATAGGATCGTCCGTCTGCCGCAGCTCCTTGACATAGGGCGTCCGGAATGCGAACAGATTGACCACTTCCATCGTGCCATATCCCCAGTCACTCGCGAAGTTGATGCAGCGCGTGATGGTATTGTCGGACTTGTTCGCATCCGCCGTGGACGGGTTGAGCATAATGAACAACAGGCGGCACGGCGTGTCGCTAATATGCCGCCCCAACAGGTAGCGGTATCGTCCGTCTTCCGAGAAATTCGCCCAGCCGTCAGTCATGATGCCTCGATTTCTTCGATTGCGAGGCGCAGTTCTGAGATAACTCCATTGTCTGTTTCACTATCAAGGGCGGCGTGCAAGGCGTGTATTGCCTTATCACCGCCGATGCGACCCAGTGCCCATGCCGCGTGTTCGCGTACGATTTCACTGTCGTGTTCAAGTGCGGCTGCGAGTGCTGGCACGGCTGTCGGGTCGCCGATATTACCGAGCGCGACGCACACATTGCGCTGTAATCCCACCCGCTTGGCGCGTTTCACCGGACTGCGT
>VXRI01000084.1 GCA_009838595.1 Chloroflexota bacterium
GCGCCATCGCGTCAAGCGGGTTTGTAACCGGCAGAATGATGCATTCCGGCGATTGCTTGACCACTTCTTCTACTACACTGCCGACGATTCGCATGTTCGTCAGCAGCAGGTCGTCGCGGCTCATGCCCGGTCGTCGCGCGATTCCGGATGTGATGACTACGATATCCGAGCCGGCGGTTTCTTCGTAGCCGTTAGTGCCCACTATGGTGGCGTCCGATCCGAGCACGGGCCCCGATTCAAGAATGTCAAGCGCCTTGCCCTGCGGCAGCCCGTCCACTATGTCCACTAGGACGACATCGGCGAATCCTTTGTCGAATATGCGCTGCGCCGTCGTTGCCCCGACATTGCCCGCGCCCACCACCGTTACTTTGCTTCGCATTGTTTGTTTAATCTCCTATCGTGTGTATCAGTCCAGGTGCAGGACGAGAAGCCCGCCCAATCCCAGAGCAATCGATACTCCCCGTTCCTACGGCCGTTCAACCACCCACAAAATGCTCCTTGTCTCCGTCCTTGCCAAATCCTCTTGCGTGGCAAGGTGTGGCAGTACGGTTTCTATGATGGCTTCCAGCCTGCTCATTCGATCCGCCTGCGTCAGGGATTGCGCTGCCTTTGCTCTTACGTCGTCAATGCCATTTTCGCGCCTCCACACCTTCATCCCACTCACTGCGCGCCCTAAGCATATCCAACGAACTCCCTTCACAACCGTTCATCTCTGAAATGCAATGAAGGGAGTTCGTGTGTCAAGAGTTATCCTTGCGCCGCGACATACTCGTCCCAGCGCGCCTCCACATTCGGGTCTTCGACGGTTTCCATGATGTACTGACCGAACTCGGCGCTCGTAACGCCGGTATCGCGGCCCGTCATTACCATTTTGCGCTCGTACTGCCCGCAGATGTCCAGCGCTTTGTGCAGCTTGCCGCCCAGCGCTTCGAAGCCGATGTGTTCGAGCATCATCGCTCCTGCGCGCACCAACGAGCTCGGGTCGGCGAAGTGTGCTCTGCCTGTCTCGACCATTCGCGGCGCGCTGCCGTGAATTGCCTCGAACATGCCGTATTGCTTGCCAATATTCGCGCTGCCCGCCGTGCCTACGCCGCCCTGAATTTGCGCCGCTTCGTCGGTCAGGATGTCACCGTACAGATTCGGCAACGCCAGAACTTGGAAGTCCTTCTGCCGGGCCGGATTGATGAGCGCGGCGGTCATAATGTCGATGTACCAGCCGTCCCATTCGATGCCGGGATACCGCTCGCTGACCATTCGCGCGATGTCTAGGAATTTGCCGTCGGTCGTCTTGACGACATTCGCCTTGGTTACTATCGTAACGCGCTCTCTGCCGGTGCGCTGCGCGTGCGCGAACGCTGCGTCGATGATGCGCTCGGCGCCCTGGCTAGTGATTACGCGGAAGTCGATAGCGAGGTCGTCGGACACATTCAAGCCCTGGCTGCCCACCGCGTACATATCTTCGGTGTTCTCGCGGAAGAATGTCCAGTCAATGCCCTGGCTGGGAACGCGCACCGGTCGTACATTGGCGAACAGGTCCAATTCCTTGCGCATCGACACATTTGCGCTCTCGATGTTTGGCCATCCGTCGCCCTGTTCGGGCGTGTGGGTCGGGCCCTTGAGCGTTACATGGCACTGTTTGATTTCGGCAAGAACATCGTCTGGGATGGACTGCATCTTTGCGGCGCGGTTCTCGATGGTCAGCCCGTCGATAACTCTGAACTCGACCTTGCCGGACGCTACCTCGTCGCGCAGCAGGTACTCCAAGACGGCCTGCGTTTCCGCGCTGATGGTGGGTCCGATGCCGTCGCCGCCCAGCATCCCGATGATGATAGGGCTGACATTGGAATAGTCAACCCAGTCGCCTTCTTCTTTCAGACGCTCGACCCGCTCCAGCTGCTGCTGCAAGACAGTTCCGAAGTGCTCTTTCGCGGCTTCGATTGATTGTGTGTTGTCCACGCCGACTCCTTTCGCTCACCGGCAGCGTTGCCAGTATGCAGATAGTATATTGCCTATTGTCCATCGCCGAATGCGTATGCCTTATGTCTTTGACTTATACCTATATCTATTCTTCGTGATGTGAATAACGAGGCGTTCAATTATCTTTGTGATGTGTCTTACGCGAATATCACCCGAGATTCGCATTCTTTAGCGAATCCCCTATGTCGATATGACGGCGAGAACGGCATCTCGCGCGACAGTTGCGCCAATATCGGCGACTAGCGCCTTCACTACGCCGCTTGTCGGCGCAGGCAGTGTGTTTTCCATCTTCATCGCTTCCAGCACCACGAAGTCGTCACCTTCCGTGACCGTCTGCCCCGCTTCGACGGCGTATCTCAGCACCACGCCCGGTATCGGCGCGACCACCGCGACTTCGTTCGCTGCCAGGGCAGTCGGGCTTGCAGACGCCGATTCTCGCTGCGATTTCGGCTCCGGTGTGGGCGCAGTATCTGCTGCCCTTTGCCGTCGAGACCGGCGTCCCCTGCTCACTGTGGTTGCGCGCGCTGTGGCTGTCTGAACTGCCGCGCCGCTATCGTTCTCGTGCGGCTCTACTTCCACCTCGAAATGCGCACCGTCCACATACACGTTGAAGACGCGCGTGTCTAGGCTGCGTTCCCTATCAATCTGCGGTGAGGCTGTTGCTGCGTCGTCCGTATCGGTACGCGGTTTCATCTCGTCCGGCATTGGGTCGAGCCCGTGCTTGATTCGTAGGAATGTCATGCCTGTCGTCGGATATAGCGCGTAGATTAGCGCGTCTTCGATGTTGTCCGACAGGTGCTTGACGGCATCGCGCGCGCCGTCTAATTCGGGTGGCAGTTGCGAATAGTCCGCACTTTCCATCGGGGCATTGCCAAGGGCTCTTTCGCGCAGAATTGGCGATACTTCGCCCGGCGGCGTGCCGTACTTGCCTGCCACATAGTCGCGTACGGGTCCGGTTATCATCTCATAGCGGCCGAACAGCACATTGTTCACCGCTTGCGAGCCTGTCATCTGGCTCAAAGGCGTAACGAGCGGCGGGTAGCCCATATCCCTGCGCGTGCGCGGAATCTCCGCAAGCACTTCGTCTAGCCGGTCAATGGCATCCGCTTCGCGCAGCTGGGACGCAAGGTTGCTCATCATGCCGCCCGGTATCTGATGGTCGAGCGTGCGAGCGTCTATCACCGCCACGCGCGCGCTTTGCAGTTCTCGATGATATTTGGGCAGCACGCTTTCGAAGTAGTCGTCGATTTCCAGCACCTTGTTGAAATCTATGCGCAGTTCCCGGTCGCCGCCGCGCAATGAGAACAGCAGAGGCTCGATTGCGGGCTGCGCCGTCCTTAGCGCCAGTGGCGCACAGCAGGTGTCCACGCCGTCCACGCCCGCTTCGATCGCCTTCAGAACCGACATCGCCGCCATGCCGCTGGTGTAGTGCGTGTGCAATTGCAACGGCACACCGACAGCTTTCTTAAGCGCACCGATGAGCGTGTAGGCGTCGTAAGGCGCAAGCAGCCCGCCCATGTCCTTGATACAGATGCTATCCGCACCAATCGCTTCGTAATCCTTCGCCTTGCCGAGATAGTAGTCTAGGTTGTAATACGGACCGCCCAGCCTGCCTTCTTCGGTTACCGAGTAGCAGATTGCCATTTGCAGATGCTTGCCGGCGCTCTTGACTGCCGCCGCCGCTCGCTGCACATTCGCCGTGTCGTTGAGCGCGTCGAACACGCGGAATATGTCGATGCCGACCTCTGCGGACTGCGCCACGAAGGCGTCAACGACATCGTTCGAGTATGCGCGATAGCCTACGAGCGACTGGCCGCGCAATAGCATGGACAGAGGTGTGTTGGGTATCAGGCTCTTCAGCACGCGCAGTCGTTCCCAAGGATCTTCGCCAAGGAAGCGCGTGGTGGCGTCGAACGTCGCGCCACCCCAAACTTCCATCGCATCGAAGCCCGCAGCGTCCATCGTGGGCGCGATGTCCATCATGTCTTCGAGACGAAGCCGCGTAGCCATCAGACTCTGATGCCCGTCGCGCAATGTCGTATCGGTTATCTTTACCGTGCTTGCTGCCATCTCGTCAGCCCTTGCTATCGAAATCTATCGTCTGTCTGCGCTAGTGCCGTCTTCTGTCAGTGTTGGACTCGTTTACTAGCGTCCAGTCCATGAGCGTGGACGCGTCGTGAATGTGTCATATTTGCCGAACACATCAAGCATTGCGCTGCGCCTCCACGCGCTTATGCCAGCGTCGTCAGTATCGTCAACGCCTTGCGTATCGCCTGTCAGACCCGCAGCGCGCGTCTCGTCGTCAAGGTATGCCTGCACAGCCGCGACGACTGCTGCGAGCATGCTTGGTGGCACGACGCTTTCGGTGCCCTGCGTCCGTGTGATGCGCATCACAACGGAATTATCCCGTGCTTGCGGCGCGGGGATTCCTGCCGCTTGTTCGCGAGCATGTCCAGTGCTCTGTTGACCTTGCTGCGTGTGTCTGCCGGGTCGATCACATCATCGATCAGCCCATGCGCCGCCGCGATGTACGGATTAACCAGCCGATCGCTGTATTCCTGCACGAGTCGATCTCGCATTGCGTCCGGGTTGTCCGCCGCTTGTATTTCCTCTCGGTGCATAATGTTCACCGCGCCGTCCGGTCCCATCACCGCAATCTCGGCGGTGGGCCATGCGTAGTTGATGTCGCCTAGCAAGCCCTTGCTGCTCATCACGATGTACGCGCCGCCGTAAGCTTTGCGCGTCAGCACGCTGATTTTTGGCACGGTCGCTTCGGCGTATGCGTAAATCAGCTTTGCGCCGTGCCGGATGATGCCGCCGTGTTCCTGATGCAAGCCCGGCATGAAGCCCGGCACATCGATGAATGTCAGCAGGGGAATGTTGAATGCGTCGCAGAATCGAACGAAGCGAGCCGCTTTGTCCGATGCGTTGATGTCTAGCACGCCCGCGATGTGTGACGGCTGTTGTGCTACCACGCCCACACTTCTGCCGTCCATTCGCCCGAACCCGACGATGACGTTGCGCGCGAATGTCTCGTGCACCGGCATGAAATCGCCGTCGTCCACCACGCTTTCGATGATGTGCGCCATGTTATACGCGGCGTTGGAGTTTTCAGGGATGATGTGCAACAGTTCGTCGTCGCGCCTGTCCGGGTCATCGGATGACGGTTTACGAAGCGGGTCTTCCATGTTGTTCTGCGGTAGGAACGACAGTAGCCTTTGCACAGCGGCGATGCTGTCCGCTTCGGTGCGATGCGCGAAATGCGCCACGCCGCTGCGTGTGGCATGAGCCGCAGCGCCGCCTAGCCGCTCGTGTGTAACCTCTTCGCCGGTAACCGCCTTGATGACTTCAGGTCCCGTGATGTACATTTGCCCGGAGCCGCGAACCATGAATATGAAGTCTGTAAGTGCAGGGGAGTATGTCGCGCCACCGGCTGCCGGTCCCAGCA
>VXRI01000057.1 GCA_009838595.1 Chloroflexota bacterium
CCGTACCACCGATGTAACTACGCAGCACGTCTTCCGGCAGCGTCTCCCAGTGGCGCTCTTGGCAGGTCAAATCGACTACGAGTGCCCTGCCGTTGTATCCATATAACAAACGTTCATCCTCAGTTGCGAGTTCATAGCGTGGGTTTCCTGCGTTGATTCGCGCCATTGTATCATGTAGCGCAAGTGGGGATTCAGCCGCCGGCTTGGCTGGAAAAGAGCAGCAGAGAATCGCCGTCCCGAAGGCACAAGCAGTCGTCGCCCACGAACTCGGTGCCGTTCAAGTTCAGGGTGTAACTTTCGAGCAAACCGTCAAGGTTATCGCGCAGTGCGACGCCGACAAGCGCGGGGCATTTTTCTGCAAGCGCGGCGACAAGAGTAGCGGCGCTTGTATTCGATGGCAATGTCAATGCGATTGCCTTGCGACCGCTCGCTATGCGTGCCGTGCCAAACAGCTCAATAGTAACGCTGGCGGTGTGTGCCATTATGCCCTTACAAGCCCTCTTCAACAAGTGACAGAGCGTGTGCCAAGTCTGCCGGCGTGTTCACATTAAAAAAGCTCAGCCGGCCGGCGTCAAGCGCGTCAACTTCATCATCCTGCACATACCGCACGCGCACATCGTCGAAGAAGCGGGCGATACGCAGCTGTCCGGCTTGAAGGCGGCGCTCAATGTGCGGCAGGCATGCCTTAGAGTACACGGAGTGCGTCGGTTCAGGATACCCTTCCAGCATAGGCACAACGGCGGCGTGCCCCTGCCGCAATGACAGAATATGTTCGATGAGCGCGGTGTTCAGGAACGGCATGTCACAGGCGACTACGAAGCCCCATTCGTTAGACGCGGCGGTAAGCCCGGTGAATATGCCGCCTAATGAACCGGAGTCGGGATAGATGTCCACGGCGGTCCTTGCGCCTGCGGGCAGCGGCAGTTCGGCGGCGCGCTCCTTGCTGTTGACCACGACGACGGTCTCCTCCGTCAGCATAGCAAGCCGTCCGATGACGCGCGCGATTAGCGGCTCGCCGCCGAATGGTTCAAGCGCCTTGTCGCGACCAAGCCTTCGGCTCAATCCGCCGGCAAGCACTATTGCTGATACACCGATTGAATCGTCCATAACCTTATTCTCGCTGCTAACCTGAATTGTCGCATCACAGCCGCATTATGGCGTCGCTAACTCAGATCTGCTATGACCTGTCCCATCGACTTAGTACCGTAGCCGCCTAGCGCATCGACTTCCGCTTTGAATACGTCGCCGCGGATGGTTTCAAGCACGAACTGCACGTTCTCGCTATCGTAGTGTTCGCGCGGTATCACGAGGTCGTACTGCTCGGACAGCAGCGGCACGAAGTCCAACCCCATCGCGTTTGCCGCCGACAGGATGCCAAGCCCGACATCAGCGCGCCCGCCCGCGACCGCCGCCGCGACCGCAAGATGCGTGTATTCCTCGCGATCGTAGCCGCGAATGTCATCCGGCTCAACGCCAAGTTCACGCAGCTTGTAGTCTAGCAAAAGCCGTGTGCCGGAGCCGCGCTGCCGGTTGAGGAATGTAACATCGTCTCGCTTAAGGTCGTGCAGTGCGCCGATTTGCTTAGGGTTGCCGCTTGGCAGAATCAACCCCTGTATGCGCTGCACGAGATTGACCACGACCACGTTGCGCCCTTTCAGGAAGCGGTGAATGTACGACAGATTGTACTCACCCGATTCTTCGTCGAGCAGGTGCGAGCCTGCTAGATGCGCCTCGCCTCGCGCCAGCGCCATCAAACCGCCCATGCTGCCCACATTCGACGATGCAAGCGTCATCTGCGGCTTTGCCCGGCGCACGTGGCTCGCGAGCAGGTCAAGCGTCATATCGTGGCTGCCGATGACCACGACTGTATCATCGATCGATTCGACAGGTCGCATAAGTTCGACGCTGGCTTCCGCGCCCGCGTCCAAGCCTTCGGAGAAGCGCGGTATCTTCACAATACCGTCCGCGCGGACGAGCGACATTATGACACCCGCGCCGCGCTCGATCGGTGATGCGATCAGTTTGTCGCCGACACGGCCTAGCCGGACTCGAAGAAATTCGTCCTCACCCATCGTCGATAGTGTTTTGCGCGTGATTGTCGCTTGTGCTGTACTGCGGACGGATGTAGCGACGCCCAGCATACGCTCGATAAGCGGCTTCACGAAGAGTTCGCAGGTGAGCGCCGCCGACACAGGGTAACCGGGAATGCCCAACACCGGCTTGCCGTCCACTACGCCAAGCGCGATGGGGTGCCCCGGTCGAATTGCCGTCCCATGCACTACGAGCTCGCCAAGCGATTCGATGACGCGTGCCGTATAGTCCTCACTGCCCGCTGACGAGCCGGCATTCACCAGCACGATGTCGTGCTCTGCAACTGCCTCTTTGACACCCGAAAGCAATGTGTCAAAGTCGTCCGGTATTGTCCGCCAAGTCGTCGCTTGTCCGCCCCATTCCTCTACCATGCCACCTAGCACCAGCGAGTTAAACTCGATGATGTCGCCGGGCTTTAAGTCATCGCCTACCTGCACGAGCTCATTGCCAGTTGGTATGACCGCCACGCTAGGCTTGCAGCGCACAGGCAGCGAAGGCAGGCCTGCTGCCGCGCACGCGCCCAAGTCCACTGGACGCAAAGTGTGATTTTCGGGCAGCACAAGCTCCGTCGCCACGATGTCCTCGCCGAGCGGACGGACATGCTGGTATGGAGCGGCAGGCAATTGTATCTCCAATGTGTCGCCGTCAACTTCGTGCACGACTTCGACCATAATCACCGCGTCATAGCCATCCGGCATGGGATCGCCGGTATCGACCCAGACCGCTTGAGTTCCAATCGTGAGGTGCAGCGGCGATGTTTCAGTCGCACCGACCGTATCCGTGGAGCGCACCGCAATGCCGTCCATCGCCGCCGAATCGTAATGTGGCGACGATGTTTGCGCCCAGACGGGTTCTGCGGTAACTCGCCCCCTTGCCTGAGCGAGCGGTATGAATTCCGGTGTTGCGCGCTCCGGCGCATCGGTGGCGTTTAAGGCGGCGAAATACTTCTCAAGCGCATCCGCAAGCGGAATATCGCTGAGGTAATATCGCCTGCCGTGCCGGTGGGATTGGGTCATTGAGCGGGTTCTTCCTCGCGGAAGTTCTCGAATTCCGCTATCGATTCGGACTTATGAGTTTCAGGGTCGATTCTGAACAGTTGCGGGTCAGCGCTCATGCTCACCTCACATCTTCACAATTGATTAGAACAAGCGCACATCGACCATATCACCCGCATAAAGCCCTGACCTGTCGAGCGGTACTTTTACGATGCCGTCGGAGCGCACAAGCATGTAAATCAGGTTTGATTTTCCAAACACGGGTATGGCTTGCACCTGACCGCTATCGTGTTTGATACGGACGGGAACATAATCTTCTCTGCCTGCAACGGAAGATATGTCGCGCGTGATCGTCGCCTCGCACGACGCCGAATTCGGCGCACTATCATGACCGCTCATTTGGTAGATTGCCGGACGAACTATCAAGTGGAAGACGATCATCGCGGAGACAGGGTTGCCCGGCAGACCGAACACCGGCTTGCCGTTCACCAAGCCAATGACGGTCGGCTTGCCCGGCTTGATGGAAATGCCATGCACGATGACGCCCGGCTCACCGAGGCTGTTTATCACATCGGCGGTCAGGTCGCGGCTGCTTACCGAGCTGCCGGCGGAGAACACGAGCGCATCACACGCAGCAAGCCCTTCAACCGCCGCGTTACGCTGCGCATCGAAATCGTCCGGTGCGAGCGCAACCGGAATCGGTTTGCCGCCTACCTGCTCTATCAGTGCGGCGATGGTGTATGTGTTGATGTCACGAATTTGCCCGGCTCCGACTTGCGTGCCGGGGGGCACCAATTCGTCGCCGGTGGATATTATGCCGACACGGGGCTTACGGCACACATCAATATGCGTGATGCCCAGCGCGAGCAGCCCGCCAATGTCCTGTGGTCGAATCACACTGCTTTTGGGCAGGATGACATCGCCCTTGCCCACATCCTCGCCGACTTGCACAACATTCTCACCGGGCGCAACGGCGCGCAGCACTTCAATCGCGGTTTCGTCCAGAGCCTGTGTGCGTTCGACCATAACGACGGCGTCCGCGCCTTCTGCCAGCATGCCGCCGGTGTAAGCCTTCGCCGCCTGCCCTACGCTGATCCGGACATTTGCCGACTCGCCCATCGGCACTTCGCCCGCCAAATCAAGGTACGCGGGTAAGCCTTCGCTCGCGCCGAATGTGTCCCGCGAGCGCACGGAATAGCCGTCCATCGAGGATCGGGGGAAGGCTGGCAGGTCTTCGGGGGAGTGTATGTCAGCCGCCGTTACGCGCCCGAGTGCCTCAGACACGGGCACGACCTCCATCCCGACCGACGATTTCAGCATCGGCTTCAGGGCGCCGAACGCCGCGTCCGGGGCAAGCACATTGAAGAACTCGGGCATACTACTTACGACATCCTAAGAACCATAAACTATCAGCCTTGACTTCGACATGACCAGACAAGTTAATACCCTTGCTAATTTCCGTAGTGTGCGGTTCGTTGACGACCGCTTCCGAAACCAGCATCTTGAGCAATTTGTTACGAGACAACCGACGCTTCCTATGAATAGAATCAGGTTATGCAGCGTACTTCATTCCGTACAGATGAAGCCCAACCACCATCTTACGATCAGGGAATGCATGCACCAATTCTGTAATTTCCACTAGGTTCTGTTGCCATCTCAATGCTGATGTGTTTAGCTCCGAAAAATAGGGCTATGTTGTCATTCCGAACGCAGTGAGGAATCTAAAATCCTCGTAGGCAACCTCTTTTCCTACTTCAGATTTCTCGCTTCACTCGAAATGACAAGGAACAAGCGAATCGTCAACACAGCCTAACTCACACTCAGGTACGTGCTGCTTACAGCCCCAGGATATTCCCCTCGCCATCCACATCTAGCGCGCGCGGGGAACCGGGCAAGCCCGGCATCGTCATGATACTGCCAGCGATCGGGTAGATGAAGCCCGCGCCAACGGACGCCCGCACATCGTTGACCTGGAAGGTGTAGCCGGATGGCCTTCCCTTGAGACGCGGGTTGTGCGAGATGGACAGGTGCGTCTTCGCCATGCACACTGGAAGACTGCCCCAGCCCTGCTCTTCGTAGCGGCGCAGCAACCGGCGCGTGGACGGTGCCCAGGACACATCGTTTGCGCCGTACATCTTCTGCGCCAACGCCAACACCTTCTCGCGAATCGTGGCATCTTCAGAATACATATACTTGATATTCGGTTCGTCTCCGGACGTCGCATCTATGACCGCCTGCGCGAGATCGACGCCCCCTGCGCCGCCCTCGGTGAAGACACGCGTGTACACGGCGGCGCATGCGCCCGCTTCATCGC
>VXRI01000407.1 GCA_009838595.1 Chloroflexota bacterium
ACCACAAGTTTCCGATGTCCTATGTGCAGTCTTCTCACATCTGTTTGTATATATCAAACATCTCCGGGTAGATGCTCTTGAACTCTTTAGCGATGCCCTTGCCCATCACGCCCACGGTGTTGACCGTATTCACCAGCACCTTAGCGGGACTGTCGAATAGGCTGAAAACGACATAGGTAATCATCGCGCAATCCTCCCTTAACAGAACGTGTGTATGCATAGTAAAGCATTGCACGAAAGCAGTCAAATGTTCTGCTAATCTTTGACGGAAACAAGCGGTATATTAGCTAACCGCCAGCAAGTGTCAAGGTAACGAATACCCAGTGAGTATTTCAAGGTTTGCGGAACCCCGTTTAACTCACAACACCCTACACCACAGGAATCCGTGTGCCAGCCGTCTTCATGCGCAGGCTGTACACGGATGTGTTGGATGTGAAGTACATGGTCCGGTTGTCTTCGCCACCCCAGCCGCAGTTGGCAGGGTATTCCGGCAGCTCGATTATGCCGATTAGCGTGCCGTCCGGCTCGAAGACCCAGCAGCCGTTCGGTCCGGTGCAGTACACTCGCCCTTCGACATCGACTTTCATGCCGTCCGGGACGCCGTTGTTCGCATGCTCGGACGGCATGTCCGCGAAGTGCCGCACGCCAACAACATCGCCGTCCGCATTGAGGTCGTATGCCACGATGTATTGCCCAGGCCTTGTGTTCGCCACATACAGTACGCTTTCGTCCGGCGAGAACGCGATGCCGTTGGGGTATTCGAACGGCGCGATGAGTTCGACTTCGCCGCTTGGTCGTATGCGATGCACGCTGTTGTACTGCAAGTCCACATCTGCCGGATCGAGGCGGTCGCGCCCAGGATTCGTGAAGTACAGACTGCCGTCCGACTTCAGCACGACATCGTTCGGGCGGTTTATCCGCTTGCCCTCGGATGTTTCCGCTATCGGCGTGTACGAGCCGTCCGATTCCATTCGCGTAACGCGGCGGTTGACCATCTCGCAGATGACGACTTGCCCTTGCGCGTCGAATGTCATGCCATTGGATTCGCCGCTGTTCTCTCGGATAATTTCCGGCTCTTCGCCGGGCGTGAGGCGAAATATCTGCGAGCGCCGAATGTCCACAAACAGCAGGTAACCGTCAGGATGCCAAAGCGGTCCTTCGGTGAAGACGAACCCTGTCGCCAGCCGCTCCGCTTCCCCGGATTCAACGATATTCGATAGTCCGTTTGCCATATTTATTATCCCCGTCCTTCACATTCTGTCCATTCTTGTTGAGTTAAACGCGCGCGTACTTGACGATGCGCCGTCCAGTGCTGCCTTCGCCTGATGTGGGCTGTATGAAATAGATGCCGCCGTTGGAGTCGCCCGCCGCGCCGTGGCAACTGCGATACGGCTCGCCGCCCCAGCGCGCCAGCAGCTCGCCGGCGGAGTTAACCACGCTGAAATGCCCGCTGTTGTGCTCGGCGATGTAGCAGTCGCCGGCGGAGTCTTCCCAGACCACGGCAGGCCCGATGAACTTCGTCTGCCACTGCGAGACGAACTCGCCGTCCTGCGTGAAGACTTGCACGCGGTCGTTCTCCCTGTCCGCGATGAGCAACTGCCCGTCCGCCGTAACGCAAGCGCCGTGTGGCAGCATGAACTCGCCCGGGCCGTCGCCCGGTTCGCCCCAAGACTGTTTGAGCGCGCCGTCTTCGGAGAATCGATGCACGCGCGCGTTGGCGTATCCGTCGGCGATGAAGATGTCGCCGGACGGCGCGACCGCAACGCCGGCGGGCATGTTGAACGGCTCGCCGCCATGCGTAACCTGCGTGTAGCCGTTCGAGCCGAAGTCGGTCGGGTCTGCGCCGGTGTCGGAGCGGAAGCCCTTTTCGCCGATGGTCATCAGCAGTTCGCCCTGCGGCGTGTACTTCAAGATTTGCTGGTCGTTGCGATCTACAATCCAGATGTTGTCGTGCGCGTCGGCGTAAATCGCGTGCGGGAACGAGAAAGTCGTCTCGCCCCAGTCGTACAAGTAGTTGCCGTCCGTGTCGAACACGATGACGCCCCGCGCGCCGCGATTGAACCCGTACACGCGGTCCTGCGAATCGACCGTGACCGCCGCCATCGGCGCGTCCCAGCCGTCGGGTACCTGCGCCCAGTCTTCGTTGACCGCGTATGTGTGTTTGCCACTGCCGACTGTTGTGGTCATTTGTGGGTGCTCCTTAATTTTGAAATGCCTGTGTTGTGTCTATATCGCCCAATCTTCCTTAGTCAGCCCCGCGCCGTGTCGGAAGCCGCTGTCTATGCTAAGTAATGTCGCAGCCTGTCGCCCGCCTCACTGTAAGAAAGGCTGTCGCCCACTCTTGTGATATCTGATAAACGGGGCGGAAACAAACTCCATAAGTAAGATCATGAAGTAATAGATATAGCCTGTCCCCGGTAGGCAGAGTCGTTCACTTGCTTTACCAGAAAGTCTGCGAGGTCTGCACGACTGATGTTTTTCACTTTACCAGTGTTGCTGGCAGTATAGTGCCTTGATTCAGGGTCGTCTTTGAGAATAGCGGCGCGGACTATCGTCCAGTCCAGCGAACTCTGCTCGACCAGCGCCTCTTGCGCTTGGTGGTCGGAGTATATGTTACGCAACATTGTCTTGAACATTATCCGAGCCAACAATGGAGTCTGTCTCCAGCTTTTTCCCACTCCGGCGGCGGATAATACCACGATTCGCCGCACATTGTGCCTTGTCATGCCTTCGACTACATTTCTTGTGCCGACCGTGAGCGTAGTCTTGTCGCCTAGCCCATTACTGCCCAGAACTACTATGGCCGCATCCTGATTGGCGATGGCAGCAGCTACCGCCTCTGGGTCGTTGACATCGCCTTGGGCGGCACGTAGATTTGGGTTGCCGTCATCAATTTTACCGGCTGATCGAGTAAATGCCGTGACAGTATGTCCCTCTGCCAGCGCTTTTTGACACACATGCTGCCCCGTTTTCCCTGTTGCGCCGAAGACGACAACTTTCATAGAGTTAGATCCTTTCCAACTGCGTTACTTTTTTATTTAGTGGCGCTCAGCTCGGCCGGCAAGCCTCCATTACCGAGCGCACCGAATCTATGCCCGGACGCGCGGCTACTACTCGGACCATGGCGATGTCCAGTCCTTCGGCGAGCCGCTGAAACTCTGCCGCCGCGCCGGATGCGTTGCCGTAATAGCCTACGGTGCGCAACAACTCCGGTGAGAATGCGTCTGCGACTTCGTCCGTGCTTGCGCCGTTGCGCCGCATGTCGTCCAAGCCGGCGAGTTCATCGGTGAATCCCATGCGCTCGAAGTGCGCTCGGTATCCTAGCTGCCGCTCGCGCTCGGTCGGCACGGATGCGCCCAGCGCGTAGTTCATCGTCGCCTTGGCGAACGCGCGCCGCGCCACATCTTCGTCGTCGTCCACGCATACTCGGATGTATTCGGCGAGCTTGACCTCGGACGGGTCGCGCCCTGCCTTTGCCGCGCCGGCGTTCACGCGCTCGCGACTCCAATCTATCTGTTCCGGGCTGCACCAGTTGAGGCACGCGCCGTCCGCAAGCTCGCCCGCGAGTTCAAGCATCCGCGGGCCGAGCGCCCCGAGATATACGGGCGTTTTCGGCGGCGGGTTGATGGCGAGACTCGCGCCTCGCAGGGTAATCACATCGCCTTCGTAATCCACACGCTCGCCGGCGACAAGTGGGCGTATAGTGGAAAGATAGTCGCGCATCAATGCGAGCGTGGACAGATTTGGCAATCCCAAGCCTTGCCGCGCGCGCGGTCGATACGACGCGCCGGAGCCGATGCCCATAATGAACTTGCCGCCGCTGATGTCGCTCACCGTGCCTCCGGTCATGGCGAACGCCATCGGCGTGCGATACATCACAGGCGACACCGATATGCCGGTGGTAACGCCGCCGTCCACGACATCGCAACTCGCCTGCCATCGGCGCAGACAGAGCTGGTACGAGTCGTGGCCCGTGCTTTCGGGCGTCCAGATGCTGGTATATCCTTGCTCCGCCGCTTCGCGAGCGAGTGTGGCTTGGTCGTCCCAAGTCAGGTTGAGCGTCGCGTCCAATCCAACGCCGATTTGCATTCTCGTTCTCCCTGTGTTCTATCCGCCGCATCTAATAGCGGCGATGTGGGTGTGGTCAATGGTGGAGGTCAAGGGTGGGCATAATTCTGAACAGCCGTACTCTCGCGTGGGAGGAACTTATCCTGCCCATCACTGGACTATGTTAATTCTAACCCTGTCAATCATTCGCGGGCAAAATAAACGACAGAACGGACGGGACGCGGCAATTTCAGCGAACCGCATCCTGCCCATCCTGTCTATTCAGGCAATTGCGATAAATCCGGCGACCGCGGCGTTCTTATCCGCCGCTGCCGTGAGATTATTCGCGAGAAGGCAGCGCCACCGTTGCCGCGCCGGGCGTGGTCCTCTTGCCCTCATGGTCTTCCAGCCATATGTCGCAGTCAACGAGATTTTCGCCTTTCTCGATGTACTTCTTCGTGACCACACCCTTGCCGAACATCGGCGTTCCGGGCACATCCATGCCACGATACTGCGTAGTCAGCGACTTCAACATGCCCTGTTCGCCAATCCAGTCGGTCATCAGTTGCCCCAGGAACGCTCCCTTGAGCGCGCCGTGCAGGATGACATCGGGCAAACCGTTGCCCTTCGCATAGTTCTGATCGTAGTGAATCTGGTAATAGTCGCCGGACGCGCCCGCATACTTCACGAGCTGCTGCGTCGTCGGGTCCTTGCGCAGCGTGGGGACTTCCGCCCCTTCCTGCACATCCTCGAAATATACTTGATTGCCCATTGTGTTGCTCCCTTCAAATGAGTTTGTCAGTCGGTCAGTTTGTCAATCTTGTTGTCGTACAGTGTTTTAGACCCTTCACTCCGTTCAGGGTGACATCTGAAATGAGCCGGATTGCCAGGGGAATCGGCGGGGCAAGATACTGACAGAATAAAGGACTGACGCACTGACTGACTTTCTATCTATGGGTCATAGCTGATGCCGGTGGTGCGCTGCAGGGCGACTGTCTGCCCGAACTGGTTGACATACTTCGTTTCGCGCACGCTGAAGAGCATGTTGCCCAGCCTGCCGGGGCGCTCGAACAGGTCCGCAAGCTTGGTAGTAACCGTGATGCGGTCGCCGGGGCGTACAGGATGGAAGTATTCCCACTGGCTGCCGCCGTCGAGGTTGGCGGAGTACGGACTTTTGAAGTCGGGCGCGGGGTTGGATATAAGCGAGCGCATGAATGTGGGTGGCGCGATTATGCCGCCGTAGCGTGTCTGCCGCGCGGCTGCCTCGTCGTTGAACAGCGGGTTCGTATCGCCGATGGCCTGCGCGAACTTGATGATAGCGCCTTTTTCGACATCGTGTGTTA
>VXRI01000287.1:0-3033 GCA_009838595.1 Chloroflexota bacterium
TACCGTTGCGCCAATCTCGTGGCCGACACACCACGAACGACTGGAAGCGATCTTGGCGTCGCTGCCGTATGCTCTGACAAATGCACAGCAGCGTTGCCTGAACGAGATTCTGCACGACTTGACGCGACAATTCCCGATGAGCAGACTGCTGCAAGGCGATGTTGGCAGCGGCAAGACTGTCGTCGCGACCGGTGCATTGTTAGTTGCGGCGTTCAACGGTTTGCAGTCTGCGCTTATGGCGCCGACCGAGATTCTCGCCGAACAGCATTTCCTAACCGTGTCTAAAATGCTCGCCGGTGATTCCGCGTCCGAGTCCGGCAATACACCGTCCGAGTCATACTTTACGGCTGCCATGCCGCATGACGGCAGTGAGATTACCATCTGTCTGCTAACGGGCAGCCTGTCCAATCGCGCGAAAGACGAAATGCGCCGGCGAATTGCGGACGGCGAGGTGGACATAGTCATCGGGACGCAGGCTCTGATACAGGAAACGGTGGACATTCCGCGTCTTGCGCTTGTCGTCGTGGACGAGCAGCACAGGTTCGGAGTGATGCAGCGGATGAACCTGCGCAACCGCGGCGGCACACCGCACATGCTCGCGATGTCCGCCACGCCAATACCGCGCTCCGTGCGGCTGACACTGCTGGGCGATCTGGAATTATCCACAATCGACGAGATGCCGCCCGGACGCCAGCAGATTCGCACGCGCTGGATAGAGCCGAGCCAGCGAGACAGCGCATACGCGGTTGTGCGGCAAGAGGTTAAGGCAGGCAGGCAGGCGTTCATCATCTGCCCGCTCATCGAAGAATCCGAGGCGATACAGGCACGCGCGGCGACCGAAGAATTCGAGCGTCTGTCAAGGCTAGTATTCCGCGAATTGCGGCTAGGGCTGCTGCACGGTAGGTTAAGCCAAGATGAACGTGAAGCCGTGATGCAGGGCTTTCAGCGCGGCAAGATAGATATTCTGGTGGCGACATCCGTCATCGAAGTCGGCATTGACATACCGAACGCGACGGTGATGCTCATCGACGGCGCGGACCGATTCGGTCTAGCGCAGCTACACCAGTTCAGGGGACGGGTTGGCAGGGGAGAGCACCTTAGCCATTGCCTATTGCTGTCGGACAGCCCCGGCGTGTCCGCTCGCGAGCGCATCCGCATCTTAGAGCGCACAATGGACGGCTTCGAGATTGCCGAAGAAGACCTGCGAATACGCGGTGCGGGCGACTATGTAGGCACTCGCCAAAGCGGCATGAACGACCTGAAAATGGCGCGTGTAACCGACTTAGACATAATGCAGATGGCCCGCCAAGAACCCAAACGCCTGCACGAAACCGACCCGGGTCTGGGGCTGCCTGAACTTGCGGGGATTGCTGCGCGTTTCGGAAGATACAGGGCGGAGCATCCGGTGGAGATTAGCTGAGAGCAAAGGGTTGAATGGAATCTGATACTTGCCATTGCAGCGTTCATAGTTCGTCGGGTCTTGGTAGGTGTGAAAATTAGCCGCGAAGTCGCTGGTACTAGCACTTACTTTCGCAGAATCGAACCGGAAATCGCAAGCTTCGTGCGTACCATGATACAGGCTGGCTACTTTGCACTAGACCATCGCATTGATAAAGGATATTTGTATGGCATCCGTGCAACCACCTCCGACTGCTATACACAATTGACAATCTGACAGTCCGTGCATATATTGTCAGCAGGCATACGATCTTATCCCAAACGACAATTGGCGCGCGGGATTGAGCGTTCTGGATAGAGCAGAATGGAGAGGAACAATGGCAAAGATTAAACACATAGCGATCTCTTCGCAGAACCCGGACGAGACGGCGGCGTTCTATAAGGATGTGCTGGGGCTGGAAGAAGTGGGCAAAGTTACCAGCGCGAACGCCGACGGCTATTACCTGAGCGACGGGAATGTCAATATGGCTATCCTCAAGTTCAAGAACGACGTGGTTACCGGCGATGTCGATAGCGATTACAGCGGCATCCATCACATCGGCTTTCAGGTGGATGACGCGGAGGCGGCGGACATCAAAATGAAAGGCGCCGGCGCGTTCCCTATGGACGATGTGAACGACGCGTTGCACGGTGGTATGGTGCCGCAGCAAGGACACGGCGGTCGGAATGTAGAGACGAAGTACGGCGGACCGGACGGCGTGATGATCGACATCTCGCAGGGCGGCTGGGTCGGCACCGAGCCGGAATAGTCCGGCGCAAACGCAATCGCAAAATTGATCATCAAGCAGAAGGGGCAACCATTTTCGGTTGCCCCTGCGTGTTGCTTGTCGTTATCTCTTGCTTAACCTTCCAACAATTCTTACCTGTGGAACAGGTTGAGCGCGGAGCCCAGTCTGAACCACTCTAGCTGCGACTCGCCGAAGGTGTGGTTGAGGTGCAGCGTCTCGCTCGTACCGTCCGCGTGTGAAACGATGCACTCGACGGGCTTGCCGGGCGCCATTTCCGTAAGGCCGACGAGGTTGATACGGTCGTCCTCGCGTATCTTATCGTAGTCCGCCGCTTCTTGAAATGTGAGCGCGAGCAAGCCTTGCTTCTTCAGATTGGACTCGTGGATGCGGGCGAAGCTGCGCGCAATAACGGCCGCGCCGCCTAGCAGTCTCGGCGAAAGCGCTGCGTGTTCGCGGCTGCTGCCTTCGCCATAATTGTCGTCGCCGACCACGACCCACTTGACTCCCTGCGCCTGGTAGTTGCGCGCGATCGCGGAAATCGCCTTGCCTTCTTCGCCGCTTATGACATTCTTGCCAGTGCCGGCGTCTCCCGTGTAAGCGTTCGTCGCGCCCATAAACATATTGTCGCTGAACTTGTCCAAGTGCCCGCGATAGCGCAGCCACGGACCGGCGGGCGAAATGTGGTCGGTCGTCGTCTTGCCCTGCGTCTTCATCAGGACGGGCATATCGGTGAAGTCGATGCCGTCCCACGCGGGCCAGGGTTGCATAAGCTGGATGCGCTCGCTGTTCGGCGCAACCGCGAGATCGATGCCGCTGCCGTCTTCAGGCGGCGCCTCATAGACAGATG
>VXRI01000287.1:3043-5387 GCA_009838595.1 Chloroflexota bacterium
GCGCCACTCGCGAAATCCTGGCTCGGCACTTCCGGAGCGGTCGCGGGCGGCTGGAACATGAACTCGTTGCCCTCGCCATCCGCCAGCGTGTCGGTGAGCGGGTTGAAGGACAGGCTGCCCGCAATCGCCATCGCTGTGACAATTTCAGGGCTGCCGATGAAGTTCATCGTAGTCGGCGCGCCATCGTTACGGCGCGGGAAGTTGCGATTGTACGAAGTTACGATTGTATTCGGTTCCGCGTTCGCCTCATTCGCGCGCCGCCACTGCCCTATGCACGGACCGCACGCGTTGGCGAGCACCGTGGCATCAATGTCGAGCAGCGAGGACATCTGCCCGTCGCGCTCGATTGTCGCGCGCACCTGCTCGGAGCCGGGAGTTACCATGAAAGGCACTGCGGTCGCTATGCCTGCCGCCTTCGCCTGCTCGGCGACATCGGCTGCGCGGCTCATGTCTTCATAGGACGAGATCGTGCAACTGCCGATTAGAGCGGCTGATATGGCGTCAACGAATTCGTTGCTGCCGTCCGCCACTTCTGCGGCGAGCTGCGAAATTGGGCGTGCGCGGTCTGGCGAGTGCGGTCCGACCATGTGCGGTTCTAGCGTGGACAGGTCGAGACGCACCACGCGGTCATAGTGCGCTTCCGGATTCGCCTCCACTTCGGGGTCGGGCTCAAGCAGGTGCTTATTCGCCTCTGCGTACGGGACGATGCCGCCGCGATTCGTCGCCTTGAGGTACGCTCCCATGTGGTCGTCGTAGGGGAACATGGAAGTCGTCGCGCCGATTTCCGCGCCCATATTGGTTATAGTCGCCTTGCCTGTCGCGCTGATGGTGCGCGCGCCTGGCCCGATGTACTCGACGATGGCATTAGTGCCACCGGATACGGTGAGTTCGCCCGCGACATACAGGATGATGTCCTTTGGTGCCGTCCATCCGCTCATCTCGCCGGTAAGGTACACGGCGATGTGGCTAGGATACAGCACTTCCCAGGGCAGACCCGCCATCACCTCAACGGCGTCGGCGCCTCCCACACCGACGGAGCAGGCGCCAAGCCCACCGCCGTTTGGGGTATGCGAATCCGTGCCAATCATCAGCTCGCCGGGAAAGGCGTAGTTTTCCAGCGCGACTTGGTGGATGATGCCGGCACCCGGTCCCCAGAATCCTGCGCCGAACTTGGCGGCTGCCGAGCGCAGGAAGTTATAGACTTCGCTGTTCTCGGCGAGCGACTCGCGCAGATCCACCGCGCCTTCAACACGCGCCTGAATGAGGTGGTCGCAGTGGATGCTTGTGGGAACGGCTACCGACTCCCGTTGCGTCTGCATGAATTGGAGCATGCCCGTCTGCCCAAGCACGTCTTGCAGCAACACTCTGTCCGGACGGACATTAAGGTAGCTCTCGCCGGGTATCATCTCCTGGTTTTCGGGGTCGTCGAGGTGTCCTAGCAGCACCTTATCGGCGAGCGTGAGCGGCCTATTCAGCCGTCGTCGAACGACTTCGAGATTGTGCTCGATAGTCTCATATACCTTCGCTGCCATTTCCGGCGTGGATTCGATAGTAACCATTGTTATGCTGGACCTCCTGGCGCTGCCTGTAGATTGCTGAGCGGCTTCCGCTAGTTCAGGCTAGTGAGAATCGTGACAAAGCCGCCGGACAATATCGTCATCCGAATACCAAAGCTCACCACATATCGCGGCGTATTGTGGAGAAATTTGAGTGGATACTATCAGGTCTTCTCACGCATACACGCTGGTACTCCCAAAGCGGCGGTACGCGTTCGTGCGTGATAGCATAACTGTCCCAATTTCTGCCTAAATGAGGAGGGATCGATGATTGCCGCCCGACCTCACGCGAAGAGAGTGGAAATCAGACCTTCACCTACCGTGTCAGGCCGAAGTATTCGTAGTTGAGGTCGATGTAGTTGCGCCACTCTTCGGGGACGTCGTCCTCGGCAAAGATGGCGACTACAGGGCATACAGGCTCGCAGGCGGCGCAGTCGATGCACTCGTCCGGGTGGATGAAATACTGGTTGTCCTCGTCTTCGGTGTAGATGCAGTCCACTGGGCAAACATCCACGCACGCGCTGTCCTTCAGATCAACACACGGCTCGGCAATAATATAGGTCATCTCTAAGATTTCCTCCTGCTTTCTCGCTTCGTCCTGCCAGCGAACCCCGCCGGCTGCGGATACACCTGAATTATAAATCGCTGACGGCTTGCCTTTCAACTAAAATTCGGTTCTGTGCCCGTTCAAACCTACCACATCGTCCGTTGTGATGTGAGATAGTTAACCCGATGTGCAAGTTTTATACGATGGATAGCAATAGTTGAAAAGCCAGGTCCCAGAGTCT
>VXRI01000153.1 GCA_009838595.1 Chloroflexota bacterium
GCGCACGGGGACCGCGCGGCGAGGCGTGCGCGTCTGCTCGTCCCAAAACTCGGGCACATCGCCGTACACGCCCAAGTTGAGCGCGTCCAAAGTCAGCCCGTTCTTGGTCGGCGTCGCGCGCGTGCCCCATTGGAGCGTGTTCTTCATCCACGCCAGATTCGGCGGCGCGATTTCCACATCGTCGGCATCGTCGCTGCCTGCCTCGCGCTCGGTTACGCGGGCGGCAGACGCCTGAAGTGTTTCTTGCTGTTCTTCAACCTGTTTGGTGTCTGCCATCGTGTCCTATTTCTACTCAGACTTGCTTGGCGATTCTTTCTCTACCGACTCTTCTGCCTTTTTCTTGACTCTGGATGATGCTCCAAATCATAAGTCAGTGCGAAGCAGGGAACATATCCTATCTTTCTGCCAGAAGATTACACCTGGCACTATAAGGAGGGTCAAGAACTCTAGCAATTCCTCTATGTAAGCCACTACTATCAATGGCGCTGACAATAATGCAAACAGCACATATAGAATTGAAATTACAATGTCTATCCCGAAATAGACCAAAAACGGATATAACATAATCCCCGTAGAGATTAGTGCTATTGCTCTATTTGCACTGACTGTCATTTAGATTACACCTACCCCTGTCAATCCGCCGAGGGGAAGGGAATCTGTATTCCCGCCTGCGCGGGAATGGCGGATTGTTAAGATGGGGAAGGGGATATTGCTTGGATTGGAGATTTTGCCCCTCCCTAACCCTCCCCCAAAGGGAGGAGGGGATGATATTGCTTACGTCCACATGATTTCCATCAGACGCGGGTCTGCGCGGCCGTTGTCGAAGCGCTCGCCAAAGCCTGCGGAGCGGATGCGCTGCACATACTCGCGGACTTGGCGACGGCGGATTGCCATCAGCTTGCGTGCGCCTTCGTCGTACTTCTTGATGCCGCCTCCGAGCAGTATCGCCATAGCCTCGCTGCTGGGCGTGTCTATCGCCGCCGGGTTCTGGTTGCCGGCGAGCAAGCCTCGCTCGCCTTCGTCGAGGTAGCAGTGTATCTCTTCGCGGCGCTCCGGCTCGGACTCGGACAGATAGCGCATGTGCATCACACCGAACGCCACATGGCGCGACTCATCCTGCGCGGCGAGGCGATAGATGCGCTTTTCCGCTTCGTTGTACGACATCAGCTCGCCCATGCGGAACAGCGTAAGCACCGCGCCTTCGCCCGATATGTGCAGGCGCGAAGACATTTCGGTGAACTCGCGCGACAGGTCAATGCTGCCGACCACGCCGCTGGTGGTGATGTCCGGTCGCTGCATAAGACCGCCGCCGTTGGCGAGCGCGCGCTTGCGGAAAACGTCCAAGTGGCGCGATTCATCCATAATCTGCGAAACCAGGAACATACGCGGCTCGAAGTAGTCCGGGCTGGTCGTGGCGACCCAGCGTGCGGGGATGTCCGCTGCGACGAACTCCACTTCGGTCAGAAATGTGTCGAGCTGGCACTGCGCTCGCTCGATGTCGTCCGGCAACGGCTTGATGGTGTGCCATGGGATGTCCGTCGCAGAACTCCACTGGCGTTGCAGCGACTCTTCGTACAGGGCGGCTGCGTTGTCAAGCCAAATCTCGGACTTGGTGCGCACGCCGTAGCCACCGATGCGGTAGGAATCCGGGCGCTTCGCCGCGCCGCGAGGCCTGCCGGTCATGTTGTCGGTGTGGTCCGGCGCCTCGCCATACGAGCCGACCTCAACGCTGGAGAGTGTCATACCGCGTTTCGGGTCAGGCTCTGCCTTGATGCCCCACTCGCCGCGCGAATCGAGCCACGACAGGTCGAGCTCGTAGTCGTCGGCGTACTCCTTGACGGCTTGCAGCGATTCGTTCTGAAGTGTGGTCATCTATCGCCTCCTGCTCGGCTAAATCCCGCCCATTTTTTGACAAGTGTTATCCGACACACAACATATTTGCGTGTTCGCTCAATATAATACAGGCACTAGGATAGCGCAAGCGGGGTAACTGTAATGTGTTCTTGATACGAGCGGATAATTCATCTCACACGTGCCTTCAAGTGGTGCTGGATTTCTGCCTCTCCGCAGGGGTGTTGAACTAATGCGCGCGCTCATGGGTTGACGGTGATGCTGCCCCAGCATACTACCGCGCCGTCCGAGCGCAGGGCGCAGGTGTGCATTTTCCCACTGACTATGGATGTGTATGTGCCGCTTCGCGGAGGAGATGCCTGTCCGTGCTCATTGTTTCCCCAGCAGAGAATCGAGCCTATCGTTCTGTGCAGAGCGCAGAAATGCCCGTCGCCGCCGCTCACGGTGATGCCTATGTCCGGCGGAGGCTGCTGTCCGGCAGCAGTAGTTGGTGTAGCGGATGGCGTGGCAGTGGGCGTGCGGGTTGGGGTAGGCGTGTAAGTTGCAGTCGGCGTGTGCGTTGGCGTGGGAGTAACCGAGGGATTCCTCTGTGCTGCCGTTTCCAGCGTTGGAGTAGGAGTAGGCGTGTGCGTTGCAGTATGGGTAGCAGTAGGCGTGTGAGTTGCGGTATGGGTAGCAGTGGGCGTGTGCGTTGCGGTAGGCGTTGCAGTGGGCGTGTGCGTTGCGGTAGGCGTTGCAGTGGGCGTGTGCGTTGCGGTACGGGTCGCGGTGGGTATCAAGCCTGATTTGACTTTGAAATCCAGATACGCCATAGGTTGGGTAGCGCCGCTAAATCTGCCCTGTCCCCTGATGCTTCTGATATTTTCTTGCGGATTGGTAGCGGGGTTGGACAGCGAGAAACTATTGCCGTCCTCGGTGCCGGCATCGTACGGAAACAGATTTACAACGTGCGATGTGCGCCAGCTTCCCCCCGGGCGCATGTCAAGGCCGGAGACTCCCACAAACCAGTCCGGGCTTGGTCCTATCATAGAGAGCAAGGTGAACCGGGAATGAGTTTCTGAAAACCTTACATCGAAAGTCGTCCTGCTGGTTGGCTGTCCGCCAATTCCCCGACTGACCACAGAGGCGTTTGAGCCGGCGGCTGTGACCTCGTTTCTGAAACCGCCAGTGCTGCCAAGTTCCGCGACACCCTCCACTCCGGAGGTTGCCTTCTGCCCACTTGCCCAGAAGGTTACATTGCCGTTGTGCACTGCACCAATCAAGGTCGTGAAGTGCGCGCCGCCGGGAACGCTGTCCGCACTGTTGGTAGTCCAGTTCCCCCAGAAGGTCACCTCGTAAGTTACCGTATTGGTCGTCTGCGCAGCAGTGGGGTCAGCAAGCAGCAATACCATAAGGAATAGCGGAAGAAGAAGAGCTAAAGAGCAGCAGAATAGCAGCGCCCGTCCACGCGCTTTCATGAAATGCCTCCCCGAATCCATCGGAAGTCCCAGAACAGTCACCGGAACATTCATAGCAATGATACCACCAATATCTATATTTTTGAAATTGGCGGCAAGCGGATGGTAGAGTTTTCAATTAGGCGTTTCAAGTCCCCCATCCTCCCCCTTTATGGATTTACGGGGATGCAAAAATCCCCTTTCCCTTTGACTTGCTGACAAGGGTATTTATTGGGGTGTTCTTGGTATCATTCCGCGCGAAATGAGGCAAGAATTGGTGAACCACGCGCTATAAACTCCTTCCCTCTTGGGGGAAGGCTGGGATGGGGTGAAAAGCACCAAGACGCCTGTAATTCCACGATTTCTGGATTCCCACTCCCCGTTTTCACGAGGACATGCTTCGCGGGAGAGACGAATCCGGAGGTCGAAGAGCATTTGTAAAATCGTCTTGATGCGGGAAGTCAATTGGGCTTGCGTATAGTGTGATAGACTTTACGCTGCTGTGGGCTGTGAAGAGCATACGGGCGCAGCAGCAGCAGGAGGGAGAGTGACTGTGGCTTTCGGCGCAGGAGCATTCAGACCATCGGAGGCTCGCTCGCGGATGCGCGGCGTGTTCTACGGTTGGTGGCTTGTACCAATTAGCGGCATCGTCCATATGACGACGAGCGTGCCGCTGTTCCACGCTATGGGCTTGTGGTTCGTCGCGCTGGAGTCGTCGTTCGGCTGGAACAGAACGCAGCTCTCGCTTGCCTTTGCGTTCACGCGCATCGAAGGCGGAATTTTGGGTCCGATAGAAGGCTATCTCGTGGATCGGCTGGGTATTCGGCGGATGGTGGTCATGGGATTGAGTGTTCTGGGATTGGGCTTTCTGCTTTTCAGCCAGGTTCGGGACACAAATGACATCCCTATTGTGCGGGACTTGCCCTTCGATCTGCTGCCGTCATTCATGCAAATCATCGTGCCTGCGCTGATGTTCTACCTTGTGTACATGGTTATGGCTCTGGGGCAGGGGTTCAGCGGGTGGCTGACGATGAACACGATGCTGAACAACTGGTTCACGCGTCACAAAGCGAAGGCGATGGGCTATTCCAGCGCGATAGGCCGGCTTGGCGCGCTCGTATTGATACCGGCAATCGCTTGGGCGGTGGACCCGGACCAGGATAACTTTGGCTGGTCTATGACGGCACTGATGCTTGGTGTGGTTACGCTGGTGATGGTCATCCCCATCAGCCGCCTGATACGCAATCGCCCGGAAGATCACGGGCTGATGCCGGACGGGGACGAGCCTAGAGATGCTCCGAGAGAGACTCGCGCGGGGCATCCTGCTCCAAGGCGCGCGCCACCGTCAGATGCGGATTTTTCGCTCGGAGATGCACTGCGGACGCCTACTTTCTGGCTGATTTCGTTTGGGCAGGGGTTCACCTCCATGGTGCTAATTGCGATGATGGCGCACCTAGCGCCGATGCTCTACGACCAAGGAGTGTCGGTGCCGATGGCGGGCTGGGTCGTTTCCACATACACGGCAATGTCAATGATATTCCAGGTTGTGGGCGGATATGTGGGCGACATGATTTCAAAGCGTTTCGCGTACTTCGTATTTACCTCGATACAGGCGAGCGCGGTGGTAGTGTTGGTGTTCGTTCCAGAGATTTCGGCGTTACTGGGCATGCCTCTTCTTGTGGTGGTTTTTTCTTTCGCCATATTGTTCGGCATAGGTTTCGGGGGGCGCAACCCTATCAGCACATCGATACGCGGCGAATACTTTGGGCGAAGCTCGTTCGGCAAGATAATGGGGATGTCGCAGGTGCCGATGAATATCATGCTGCTGGGAGCGCCGATATACCCGGCAGTCATGCTGGGAATACAAGGAAGCTACGACTTCGCGTTCCTGTCGCTGGCGGCGCTGAACTTTGTAGGTGGAGCGATGTTTCTGCTGGCGAAAAAGCCGGTTAAGCCGCGGGCTGACAGGATGGGTAGGCTGAGTAGGATGTGGGGTTGGGTGAAGCGTTAATGACACGGAGCGGACCTGGATGGACAGGATAAACGGCATGGGGT
>VXRI01000086.1 GCA_009838595.1 Chloroflexota bacterium
GCTGCTGGAAAATCTCGGGGTTGTGCGGGAGGTAATGAGGGACTTATCCATCGAGCTCGCGGCATCGATGTTACAGCGTGTCAACTATCTGTTGGCGCAGTATAACATCGTGAATCGCTTGGGCGGAGAGCACATCGCCAAGCGCCGCAACGGTGGCAATGGCAAGAACGGCGGCATAAGCAAAGATCGCCGCGCCAACAGAGACGACGCCAACGGAACCAACTCCAACGGCAAGCACCAAACCGCCGTCCCGACGTTCGCGCTGTAAAGACGGAATATAGGACAAGCAACTGAATAAGGGCTGGGCATGTATCACTTCATGTCCAGCCCTTATTGTTCCATCCTACCCTGACGAACATCCGAATCGCCTTTGCGCCTGCATGCCAAAACAATAATATGAGCACTCACCACACCAAGCGCATACAACATTAGGGCTGACAGCCCGCCCGCCAGCGTTTAACATATATGGGCAGGATTCGCGGGAACGCAAACCGCGCATCATGCCCATTCTGTCTGCAAAGAAATAGCCGCACATCGGCATGAGTCTATCCACTTATGAAGCGTCGCCTGTCGGCAAAATATGTCCGCTGACAAAACATCCGCATACCGGCAGCCGCGTACCAGCAAATGTTCATCTGGCAAACGCCACCTATTTAATAGACTGTCTGGCTGCGAATGCCATTTATGCAAATACCGCTCAAATGCTGTTCATCGAATAAGGTCATCGGGGCAAAATGAACACCTGTGCACAACTCACTTACGAAGGCGCTTTGCGGCGCGTGATGGGGCTTGCCGACTTCGAGCGCTCCACGCACAGCCCGGGGCATTCATCGTTTCATCTCGAGCGCATGGCGCTGCTGATGGAGCGGCTTAGCAACGCTCATCTTGCCGTGCCGACGGTGCACATCGCCGGCACGAAGGGCAAGGGCAGCACGTCCGCGATGACCGCCGCCATCCTTACCGCCCAGGGATATAAGGTCGGGCTGTACACCTCGCCGCATTTGCACAGCGCGACCGAGCGCATCCGCGTCAACGGGCAGCCCGTCAATGAGCGCGAGTTCGCGGATGTCGTGGATAGCATCTGGCATGTCGTTGAAGATGTGGGCAGATCCGGTGGGCACGGAGGCGTAACGACCTTTGAGGCGATGACGGCGATGGCGTTCGTCTATTTCCGGCGCATCGGCGCGGACTTTCAAGTGATGGAAGTTGGACTGGGCGGCAGGCTAGATTCCACGAACATCGTTGAGCCGCGAGTGTGCGCCATCACCAACATCAGCCTCGACCACATCGCCACGCTGGGAGATACCATCACCAAGATAGCCTTTGAAAAGGCGGGCATCATCAAGCCTGAAACGCCGGTCGTGGTCGCGCCGCAGTCCGACGAAGCGATGCAGGTGATAGCCGATGTCGCAGACAAGCGTGGCGCACGATTATTGTCTGTCGCCGACCGCTTCTCGTGGCGCAAGCGGCGCTCCGACATTCGCGCGCAAGCCTTCACTCTCACCGGCGCCGATGCGGAGTACGAACTAGAGACGCCCTTGCTCGGTGATTACCAGATGGAAAATGCGGCGACCGCAGTTGCAATCTCGGAGACGCTAATCGCGCAAGGCGTGGTGTTGGAAGACGATGCCATCGTGCGCGGCATCCGAGATGTGCATTGGCCCGCGCGCTTGCAAACGCTCGCCACGCCGGAAGACGACGGAAAGCTCCTAGTTGTTGACGGCGCGCACAATCCCTATTCTATGGAACGGCTAGTCGAGGCGCTACCCGGCTACTTCGCGTACGACCGGCTCATCCTTATCTTCGGTGCACTCAGCGGACACAGCGCCGCAGGGATGCTGCGCGCGCTCGCGCCGTTGTCTCCTGTGGCACTCGCCACGCACTCGCGCCATCCGCGCTCCGCATCCGGCGAAACGATAGCGCAAGTCGCGCGCGAACTCGGCATGGAAGTAATCCACACATCAGAAAACGTAGGCGAAGCAACGCGCCAAGCCCTATCCCTCGCAACCGAGCGCGACCTGGTACTAGGCACTGGCTCCCTATCCGTAGCCGCTGAAGTAACCGAAGAAATCCGCCAAATCCCCCCCGAACTCTACCCTTACATGAGCATGCCGCGCCGGTGACCGGAACAGGATGTACAAGATGGATAGGATGTACAGGACGGGCGCTTGGACATGCAGGTGAATGCGCCGTCTGCTGGCAGTGTGCGTCCAATCACACACGCAATCGCGTTCCCAATTGCCCACGACACAGGGGCATAGTGTCGCCCGTCCCACCAACTCAAGAATCCCCGCCCGACTATCCTTAACCCATATTCCCAATGGGTGTATGATATATATATGCGCGAATTTCGCTGGAATGAGCAGCATACTTCAATGCGCCAATTTCCTGCCGGTGCATGTTGCGCCATTACTCGCGCTGATGGCTGTGTTAAACATCTAGGAGAATGTGGCAATGGAAAACGGAAGGAAGCGAGTCGTTATCACTGGCATGGGCGCGGTTACGCCACTCGGAGATTCTATTGATGCGTACTGGGCGAGCCTGAAAAAAGGCGAGTCCGGCATCGGCACCATGACGCTCGCAGACCCTGCGGATTATCCCTGCAAGGTCGCCGGTGAGATTCCGGACTTCGACCCGGGCAAGTACATCAACCCGCGCGAGGCGAGGCGCATGGCGCGCTTTTCGCAGACGGCGGTCGCCGCAGCCGCGCTCGCAATCGAAGACGCCGAGCTTAACCTGTCCGCGGAGGACGAAGAGCGCATGGGCGTGGTGATGGGCAACGGCAACGGAGGTTTCCCGGACACGGAGGCGAACGCGCGCACGCTGTTCAACCGCGGCGGTATGCGCATTAGCCCGTTCTTCATCCCGATGATTCTGCCGAACATGGCAGCGGCGAATGTGAGCCGCATCTTCGGGCTGAAGGGCTACACTTCGACCGTGATTACGGCTTGCGCGGCTGGAACGCAGGGCATTGGCGAGGCTGCGGAGGCGATACGGCGCGGCGCGGCGGATGTCGTGCTTGGCGGCGGATGCGAAGCGGGCATCTGCCAACTCGGGCTTGGCGGGTTCAATGTCATAAAGGCGCTCAGCCGCAGCGAAGTGTCGCCGGACAAGGCGAGCCGCCCGTTCGACGCCAACCGCGACGGATTCGTGCCAGCGGAAGGCGCGGCGATTCTGGTGATGGAAAGCCTAGAACACGCGATGGACAGAGGCGCGAACATCCTCGCGGAGGTGTCCGGATACGGCGTGTCGTCGGACGCGTTCCATGCAGTGCAGCCAGACGAAGACGGCGCGGGCGCGGCGCGCGCGATGCGCTGGGCTATCGAAAACGCCGATATGCATCCCGCCGACATCGACTACATCAACGCGCACGGCACATCCACGCCTAAGAACGACATGGTGGAGACGCTGGCAATCAAGAAAGTCTTCGGCGAAGGCGCGTACGATGTGCCAATCAGTTCCACAAAGTCGATGATAGGGCATGCGCTCGGCGGCGCGGGCGCACTGGAAGCGGTCGCCTGTGTCAAGACAATACAAGACGGCATCATCCACCCGACCATAAACTACGAAACCGCCGATCCCGACTGCGACCTTGATTATGTGCCAAACGAAGCGCGGCGGGCGCAGGTAAACACAGTGCTGTCCAACAGCTTCGGCTTCGGCGGCCAAAACGCCTGCATCGTCCTATCCAAATACGCCTAAGCGTAAAGAGAAAGGGCATTCCTCCACCCTGTCAAGCAGATTCGCTAGGCGAGTCAGGCAAAGGCGGATAGCCAAGCACAAAACAAAAAGGGCGCGATGATTGTCGCGCCCTTTTTGTATCCGCTAATTGCTGATGGCTTCCTTCACCATACTGCTCATCATGATCTGCATTGCCATCGTGTGGGTGCACTCGCCGCGGCTGGCGAAGTAGAGGCAGTTGCAACGCCATTTCCCCGCTTCGTAAGTGAGTTCATGGTCGGAATTATCGCCTCGGAAGGTCGCCTGCAACCGCATAAGCGAAACGCGCCCTTCCTGCATGGCGTAGTCCTTTGCTTTCTCCATCTTCCTCACGAGGCTTGAGTCCATAGATACCCTCCTTATAGCGACATAGCGACAGTTCTACCGCTGCTTTCTCTGCAACGCAGTTCACTTTTGTTTGAATCAATTCTATCTTTTCGCCCTAGCCAGCGTCAATCTTGACGACGCGGAGAATCACAGGCTTGGAGGTCAGCTTCTAGTCGGATCTCGCGCAAGTGTATAGTAGACCGCATCTCGCCTCAAAAGTACGCGATGCCGGCACATATATCAACACTTGTCATCGGTGCGCTTCTGCCGTAATGTATAGCGGCATTTAAGAGTAGCCGGCAGTGAGCAAGCGCCGGAAAGAAGAGTGCTACTAGGAGGGAAGGTGAACACACCATGAGAGCAGCACGCATTGCAGGTCCAAAGAGATTTGAAATCGAAGAAGTGGACGTTCCCGACATCATTGACGGCGAATGTCTGATTAAGCTGGAAACCTGGTCGGTCTGCGGCAGCGACATCCGCCACGCCTACGGACCCGTGCATCCCGAAGAAGAGTACCCGATGCGAGTCGGAGGACCCTGCCACGAAGCCGCCGGCACAATCGTCGAGAGCCGCTCGGACAAGTTCTCGGTGGGCCAGCGCGTCATCGTGCTGCCCGGACCCAGGACAGGCGGCGGACTCGTGGAGTACATCAACGGCGATGAAAGGCGCATGGCGGCACTTCCGGACCACGGCGACCTGACAAGCTGGGTGATGTGCCAGCCGTCCGGCACGGTGCTGTACTCCTGCCAGCAGATGGGCACGATACTGGGCAAGGATGTGCTGGTAATGGGGCAAGGCTCGATCGGGCTGTCCTTCACCGCGATATGCGCGCGCGCAGGCGCTCGCAAGGTCATCGCCGCCGACCTGTTCGACTACAGGCTGGACTTCGCCAAGAGGTTCGGCGCGACTCATACCATCAACCCGACAAAGGAAAACCTCGATGAAGCGGTGATGGAACTCACAGGCGGACAGGGCGCGGACATCACCGTCGAGGCGGCGGGCTATCGGGACTGCCTTGAAGCTTCGCTTCGGCTGGTGAAGAACCTCGGCAAGACCATCATCTTCGGCATACAGGAGAACGCGTCGGAGGACCGCGTGCCTATCGACACATCGCTCCTGCTGCGAAACGCGCCCACCATCATTCCCACGCAGGGCGCGACCAGTGGCGACCCCATCACGCACATCGAGACGATGGTCGCGCTTAAGGAGCGCGGCTGGTGGGACCCGGGCGAAATGGTCACGCATCTAATGAAATTCGACGACGTGCAGAAGGCATACGACATGTACGAAGCG
>VXRI01000227.1 GCA_009838595.1 Chloroflexota bacterium
AACTGAGGAAGAACGCAGAACCTTACAGGAAGAATCTAAGCGCAGGGTTGAAGAACTTTCTCAGAAGTACGGAGAAAGTTCAGAGCTTAACTTTGATAATTTGTACATAGTTCGGGCGGAAATAGAATGCACCGTAACAGTAGAATACGATAGAGGTCGTAAAACAGTAGAAAAATGTAAAAGGGCTATACTAGGTAGTATGTTCAGTAGAGAGTACGCTACTGCCTACCTAGGTTTCTTACTCATGGTAGATACATCTCGCCAAGAAGTCCTCGCAACGCATTCGCTGGGTAGAAGGAACCAATAGAAAACAGAGACTGGAGGTGATAAAACAGATTTCAAAGGGAGAATAATATGCGGCTTTCCACACATAGGCCTGATGGCTCGCCAAGTGATGTACTCGTTTGGGCTTACGCTTTCACTCCACTCGTATATCTACTGGCTTTAGCCATATTCAATTCATCTATCCCGCCTCGATTTATAACACTCCTATCAAGTCTCATATTGTTGATATGGGATGCTCGTAATCTCAATAAGTGGATGCATGGCCTTGCTGTAAGTGGCGGAGATTGGATTTTTATTGTGCTATTCCCACCAGTCTATGTGTTCCGCCGAGCTAAAATTGTAGAAGGAAAAAGGTGGTACTTCTACACTTGGGTAATGTGTTTTGTGTTGTCACTGGTTGGGGCATGGCTCATAGCGTAATTTAGTAAGCCAGTCAATCTGAATAGAGAATGGGAAAAAGAAATGAAAGATAATAAAACCAAAGGCCGCCCTCCAGTCAAGTTACCACTCAAAGAGCCTTCCAAGGTTCCTTTCACGCCTGACGAAGTGGCGCAGATATTCGCAACGACGACTCCTACTGAGTTGAGAGAGTGGCAACGGAATCGTAGCGCGAGGAGGCGACTAGGGCTTAACAGACTTGGATACTAAAAGATATAATTCCCAAAATAATCTATACTTCCCCAATTTGCCTCGATGAAATCTCGTTCTTGGTCGTGCCTCGTTTTATGAATCATTTCTAGTTCCGAAAATGCTATACGTTATCAGCTATAAGCAAACGGACTCTAATCGTTCTGGGGGGTGTCGGTTGGTCAGTATATCAGTTGCTGAGTCTTGGCGACTCTGCGCCTGTTGTCAGGTCATCAACTGCGCGCTCGGCAGCATCCGCGCTATGTCCTCCGAAGGCGTCCACAAGCCCAGCATACCCTTGCACGGTATTAGCGGCACGGGCTGCACATCCGACAGTAGCCATGCATACGCGCCGTCGTAGAGCGGGATGCATGCATGCGCTTCGTCGTCGGCAGCCATCGGGCGGCAGTCATACAGCCACGCAATGGCGATGATGCCGCCGGTGGGCAGGTCATCATGAGGGCGCGCGCTGGCGTGGATGGCGAGCGCCCCGCGATAGCGAGTGCGCCAAGTGCGCGTCTCGATGGTCTTGCGCCCGTCCGCTATCAGACTTGCCCAGGGCTGCCGCAGCGATAGTGCTTTCATGTTTCCTTGTCTGCATTGCGTTTCGCGGTCAATCACGACTTACCGTATCAGTATCAGCGCGGCGCGAAGACGCAGTCCGTCGCATAGCGGTTATGATCAACAAGCCGCCCACGCCGCCGACGACCATACCGAGCAATGCGCGAAATGCAAACAAAGCAATAGAGAAGGAAGATGCCGACGAATTCAGACCCAAAATGACATAGTGGAACGACAGGCTCGACGCAGTTACCGCTGCGGTCGCTCCCAATAACACTCCGATGGCAACCGGAGCGCTGTTCGCTCCATCCATTGCCCTTTGCTTGCACACTGCGCCGATGATTGCGCCGATGCCTGCCCCCGCAATCAAGACGGGCAACTGGGGCAATGCGTAGGTAAAAGTAGATGTGAAAACCCACGCCGGCGATATACTCCAGCCCGACACGAGAACTGTCAACGCGACGATAATGACGGGCAGTGCGAATGCGGCGGCAGTTAGTGCGCCGATGACCGCGCCCGAACTTGCGGAGATTCGCAGGCGTCCGCCGATGAGCAGTCCGTTTGCGCCGCCGAGCAGCGCCGCCGAGCCAATTATGCCGCTGAACCTCGTCAGCAGAAAATTGTAGTCCGTGTCGTACTCGCGCATCTGCACTGCGAGTATGACGATTATCACCTGCGCCAAACTCAGCGCGATGCCCACGACAACGCCGATAAGCGCGCCTAGCGCGAAGCCGTCCGCGCGCTGCGACGCTAGACCGAGCCGTATGTTTGCGCCTGCCAGAGCGCCTACGACAACGCCGACGAGAATCTCCGCGAACGAGTGAACGGCGAGTTGGTATCGCCACGCGCCGTCCACATAGTTTTGGAATATCTCTACGCTGCCGTTGACCAGCGCAAGCCACAATCCGCACACCACGCCAATCACCACTGCGGCGGCGATAGCCTTCAGCATGCCGGCGCTCCGGCGACTGGCGGCGGTGCTAATTTGTCGTTACCGCGCCTAATGAAGCCGACGACACCAGCTTGGCGTACTTGGCGAGCACGCCCCGTTCGTAGTTAGGCGGCGGCGCTGTCCACTCTGCGCGGCGCTGCGCAAGTTCCTCGTCGCTGAGATTCACATTGAGTTGGCGAGCTTCCGCATCGAACGACACCCTGTCGCCGTCTCGCAGCAGCCCGATGGGACCGCCGACAGCCGCTTCCGGCGCGACATGCCCGATGCAAGGCCCGCGAGAAGCGCCGGAGAAGCGCCCATCTGTCAGCAGCATCGTGGAATCACCCAAGCCGGCGCCCATTATCGCGCCTGTTACGGCGAGCATTTCCTGCATGCCCGGTCCGCCCTTCGGACCTTCATAGCGCACGACAACCACATCGCCATGCGTGATTTCGCCGTTCACGATTGCGTCGAACGCGGGGCGCTCGCCGTTGAACACACGCGCCGGACCTTCGTGCGCCGTGTGCTTCGTACCGGAGACCTTGATGACCGCGCCTTCCGGTGCGAGGTTGCCCTTCAAGATGGCGAGTCCACCAGTCGGGCTGCGAGGCGCGGATACGGGGTGAATCACACGGCGGTCCGGCTCTGGCAGGTCGATATCGTCTAGGTTCTCGGCGATGGTCTTGCCGGTTATCGTAAGAGCGTCTCCGTGCAGCAAGCCCGCGTCAAGCAGCTGCCTCATTACGACCGGAACGCCGCCTACCTTGTCCATGTCCGGCATCACGAACCGACCGCCGGGGCGCAGATCGGTTATGTATGGCGTGCGGCGGCTTATCTCGTCGAAGTCGTCTATGCTCAACTCGACCTGCGCTTCGTGTGCGATGGCGAGCAGATGCAGCACGGCGTTGGTCGAGCCTCCCATAGCCATGACCACCGTGATGGCGTTCTCGAACGCCTCACGCGTCATTATGCTCTGCGGCGTTATACCACGCTCTAGCATGCTGTACATATACTCGCCTGCCATGTGCGCCACATCTTCATTGCGCGGATCGACTGCGGGTATGGAAGATGCGCCGGGTATGGACATGCCCATCGCCTCTATCGCGGACGACATCGTGTTCGCGGTGAACATACCGGAGCATGCGCCCTCGCCGGGACACGCCACTCGCTCCATAGCGATGAGTTCGTCTAACGAAAGCTCGCCTGTGGAAAACGCGCCGCACGCTTCGTACATATCCTGAATGTTGATGTCCTGTCCCATGTAGTTTCCGGGCAGTATCGCGCCACCATATACGAATATGGCGGGTACATCCATCCGCGCCATAGCCATCATCGCGCCTGGCATATTCTTGTCGCACGCCGCCACCACAATGAGGCCGTCCATTCCCTCCCCAAATGTAACGGTCTCGATGGAATCGGCGATGACCTCACGACTGACTAGGGACGCCTTCATGCCCTCCGTGCCCATGGATATGCCGTCGCTGATGGTGATAGTACCGAACATGAAGGGAACGCTGTTGGCGTCCCACAAGCCCTGTTTGACCTTCTGCGCGATGCGGTCGAGATGCACATTGCAGGGCGTCACATCGCTTGCCAGATTCGCGATGGCGACGAACGGCTTGTTGAAGTCGTCATCCTTCAAGCCCACGGCACGGAGCATCGAGCGGGCGGGCGCTCTATCAGGCCCGTCCACCACGACATGGCTCTTGTGCCGCAGCATAGAAACTGTGTCGATTGCCATAATTAGTTCTTCTCCTTCTCGTTTTTGTGCAATCCATTATAGTCGCTTCCCTCCATTTACGGGGAAATTGCGTTATCAGCGAGACGATTTCACAAATTCCTAATGTTTTCATTCCTCACTGTTCTTGTCATTCCGAATGCAGTGAGGAATCTGAAATCGTTGCATTCAAACCTGTTTCCGACCTTATATTTCTCGCTTCGCTAGAAATGACAGGTATCAATTGCGTTTGTGAAATTGTATTTTATCAGTAGTCCTTTCCTCCTCAGGGAGAAGAGCAGAAGGGGGCAAACTGAACTAAATCAACTCCTAACCCCCAACGACACCATCGTCATTCTCGCAACAGAATATCCCGACAGGCTAAAGGCAATTCACCCGCTCATAGAACTCGCTTGCCAGTCGAATCGTCTCCGCAATCTCCACAGGCGAGCGAACGCGGCGGATGGACTCGCCGCCGGCAGCGCCCGTCGAGCCGCCGAACTCCACTTCGATGGCCATGCGTTCCATCACATTCAGCAGCTCCTCTGCCGGGCGCGTGGAGAACAGCATCGCGTCGCACTTTGCGAAGTGCGTCATCGCCTCCATTTGCGAATATGTGAAGAACTTGTCATAGTCCGATGGCTGGTGCACGATGCCGCCGATGGTCGTAGTCCCGCTCGAGAACGGTATAAACGCAACCGTCCCCACGAGGACAAGCACCGCCACCAGCATCGCAATAACAAACGGATGCCGCGACAACCGTCTGAACCCGCGTCTATGCGGCGCGCGTGCCGGAGCAGGCGGCGGCGTAGGCGGAACAGGTACAGGTGGCACGGGTGCCGCAGCGGGTTGCTCCGGGGCAGCCCACCCACGACCGGCAATTGCCCGGAAGCCCGTAACGACAATTGCAATCAGCCCGATGACCGCAAGAATGCCGGTAATCGGCCGTAGGATGCCGATACTATCGTTTCGTTTCGTCTTGGCGTGTTCGTCGTTCATCTCATCACCGAATCCAAGAACTAGGCGGGCGCAGACTTACCAGAATTATAGCATGTCATTTATGATGACCGAGAAGAAGGTAAGACTTGAATCAGGGCAATCGCATCTTGCGACAATTGGAATACTTATTGCGCTCACTTATCTTATACAATGATGATTCCAAATCTCATTGAAGGTTTGGTAAAGCCTTGACTGCATATTTCAGCGA